>URCX01000049.1 GCA_900546465.1 uncultured Bacteroidota bacterium
GCTGTTGCCATCATAGGGTTGAAGTTCTGACTTGTTCCTCTGTATATAAGGTTGCCGTATTTGTCTGCCACAGACGCTCCGATTAAAGCCACATCTGCTCTCAAAGGAAGCTCCAATAAATATTCCTTACCGTCAACCTCTATCTTCCTTTTGCCTTCCTCTGCCAAGGTTCCCAAACCTGTGGTTGTCAAAAAGCCGCCTATTCCTGCTCCTCCTATTCTTATTCTCTCTGCCAAGGTTCCTTGCGGTATCAATTCAACTTCCATCGTACCGTCTTTCATCTTTTGTTCCGTTATAGGATTGGTTCCTATGTGGGAAACGATACATTTCTTTACGCAACCGGAGGCTACCAACAAGCCTGAACCGTATTCGGGATAAGAAGTGTCATTACAGATTATGGTAAGGTCTTTTTTGCCTGCCTTTACCATCGCTTCTATGATTTTGTTGGCACTTCCCACTCCGAGGAAGCCTCCAATCATAACGGTTTGTCCGTCTTTAATCATTTCGACCGCTTGGTCGATTGTTATCTGCTTACTCATATCTTGATGTTTTTTTGTTTGCCATCGAAATTTAGGACATGCAAAAGTACTCGTTTTTTTTCACGTAAGCAAGAATTTGGGGCGGATTTCTGCATATTGAGACATGCTTTGGTAAGTTTTGCCTACCTTTGCATTGCATAAACCGAAAATTTTATTGACATGTACACCGATAGTTTCATAGCCAACATAGAGACCGGCATAAAGAACAATTGGGATTTGCCTGCTTTGAGTGATTACAAAAAAGAGCCTATAACATATAGTGAGGTAGCGAGGAGAATTGCACGTTTGCATGTTTTCTTCAAATCCGCAGGCATAGAACGCGGAGATAAAATCGTTATCTGCGGTCGAAACTCCACTTATTGGGCAATATCTTTCTTTGCCAGCATAACATACGGAGCTGTGGCTGTTCCCTTATTGCATGAATTTAAGAGCGATGCTGTAACCCATCTTGTCAATCACTCGGATGCAAAATTGCTTATTGTGGGCGATGTGGTATGGGAGGGATTGAATGCCGATGAAATGCCGGGACTTTGTGCCACCATAGAGATGCAGAGTTTTGAATTGGTCAGTTGCAAAAACGACAAATACTGTCGTGCCTACAACTTAATAGAAGAAAACTTCAAAGTGGAGTATCCGCAAGGCTTCTCCAAGGAAGATGTCATCTATCAAAGGGATAATCTCGATGATTTGGCTCTTATAAATTACACCTCAGGCACAACTTCCATGAGTAAAGGCGTAATGCTTTCCTATCGTGCTTTATTGAGTAATTATATGTTCGCTTGCGAGGTGTTGCCCCACCTTACAGCCGGCATGAACGTCATTTCCATGTTGCCTATGGCTCACATGTACGGTTTGCAGTTTGAAGTAATTTTCGAGTTCATTATAGGAATGCATATACACTTCCTTACGCGTATTCCTTCTCCCAAGATTGTGGCAGAAGCTTTCGCAAGAGTAAAGCCAGACATCATAATATCCGTTCCTCTCATCATAGAGAAGATTTACAAGAGCAAATTGAAACCTTTTGCCGATAAAACCATTGTGAAAATGCTGCTGAAAACTCCTGTCATAGACGCAATACTCAAAGAGAAAATCCTCACTGCTTTGATAGAATCCTTTGGAGGACGTTTCTATGAGATTATTGTGGGCGGTGCAGCTTTGAATAAAGAAGTCGAATCTTTCTTGAAAAAAATCGGTTTCCCGCTTACAGTCGGTTACGGCATGACGGAATGCGGCCCGATAATCGGTTATGAGGATTGGACAAAACATCGTCTCGGTTCCTGCGGCAAGGCGGTGCCGAGAATGGAAGTCAAGATAGATTCGCCGGACGAATGCAAAATCGTTGGCGAGATATTGGTGAAAGGTTCCAACGTCATGATGGGATATTATAAGAACGAAGAAGCCACACAGGCCGCATTCAAAGACGGTTGGTTGAGAACAGGCGACTTGGGTTTGAAAGACAAAAACGGTAACATATATATAAAAGGCAGAAGCAAGAATATGATACTTTCTTCAAGTGGTCAAAATGTATATCCCGAGGAGATAGAAGACATCTTGAACAGTTTGGAATTTGTCAACGAAAGTCTTGTCAAAGACGATAAAGGCAAACTTATAGCCCTTGTCTTTTTAGACCAAGACAGATTGGACTCTCAGCATGTCTCTGCCAAGGAATACAATAATATATTGGAGGAAATCCGTCAGCAAGCCAACAGTCTTCTTCCTGCATACGAACAACTCTCAGCCGTTTACCTGCATGAAGAAGAGTTTGAGAAAACTCCGAAACGCAGCATAAAGAGATACCTCTACACCACCAAGAGATAAACCACACAATCGGCGAAATATATACACCCTTTGCCAAGCTGTTTAATTATTTCGCCGATTGACCGAAATAAAACGCCGATTCATTGTGATTGAATCGGCGTTTTGTGAAATTCTTTCGGCGTTTTAATTTAGCGAAACGAGCTTTCACTTACGGTCTCTGTTCAGATTTCCCTTTTTTTGCTTTGCCCTATCGAATTATTGCAGTAACTTTGCAACCTCATTCGGAGGAAAGATATATAAAAACATATAGTGATGATAAAGAAGTTAGATGAGCTTATCGACGCTGTAAAGCAGAGAGGCAAAAAAAGGTTGGTTGCTGCATTTGCAAACGATTCGCACACAATCGGAGCAGCATCCATGGCTATGGACTTGGGTGTTGTTGAAGCAACTTTGGTTGGCGATATAGAGACAATAAAGTCCGTTTGTGCGAAAGAGGGAATCGACGTAAACAAATTCAAACTCGTTCAAGAGGCTAACGAACAAGCTGCTGCAAATAAGGCAGTCGAGTTGATTAACGCAGGAGAGGGCGACATCTTAATGAAAGGTCTTTGCTCCACAGACAAATACATGAGAGCAATCCTTAATAAGGAAAAAGGCTTGATGCCGGGCGGTAAACCCGTTCTTTCTCACGTAACCGTATTCGAGATACCTGCTTATCACAAATTGTTGATTACCTCAGACGTTGCCGTTATCCCTGCACCGGATTTCAAACAAAAAACAGCGATATGCAATTACGTCATCAACACAGCCAAGACTCTCGGAATAGAAACTCCGAAAGTAGCCATGATTGCTCCAACGGAACAAATGAGCGTAGGCATTCCATCATGTGTTGACGCAGCCCTTATCGCTGCAATGGGCAACCGCGGACAAATAAAGGGAGCCATTATCGACGGACCTTTGGCATTGGACGTTGCAATAGATAAAGAAAGCGCCCAAATCAAAAAATTGAAAGGCGAAGTTGCAGGAGATGCAGACTGTTTGGTATGGCCTAACATCGAATCAGGAAATGTATTCTACAAATCTTGCACCAAATTTGCCAAAGCAGAGTTGGCAGCAATGGTTGTAGGAGCAAAAGTTCCATGCGTTTTGTCTTCAAGAGGCGACAGCACCAAAACAAAGATGTATTCCATTGCTTTGGCAGCTCTATCCTGCAAGTAAATTGAGACAAACAGCACAAAACATACCCGCAGTCGGACACACATTTATGGTAAAACCATAAGAGGAAATCGCTGCGGGTTCTTTTATAAATCAAATCACAAAAGAAATGGATAATTGGTCGGAAGAACTGCCCTTTGTGGCGATAACTGTTTGCGATAAGGACGGCAAAATAACAGACATGAACAAACGCAGTGCCAATACGTACGAAAAAAACGGCGGAAAGCAACTTATCGGCAAACAACTCATGGATTGCCACCCCGAAAGAGCAAAAAAAATCATCAGGGAACTGATGAGCGAAGGCAAAACGAACGCCTACACCATTGAAAAAGAAGGTTTGAAAAAACTTATCTACCAATCACCATGGTATGAGAACGGAGAGTTTGCAGGATTGGTCGAAATGTCCATAGTACTGCCCGAAACCCTCCCGCATTACATCAGAGAAAGCAAACCGAAAGACAAATAACAACTTCCTTTTCAAGAAAAACGAACAAAAAGAGGTATAATAACAGACTAAAACGCCTTTTACGGACGTTTACAGAAGTAAAACATAATAAACAATGAAGAAAATATTCGTATGCCTTTTGGCTTTATCCGCTTTCGGTATCCTTTTATCATCTTGTTCCCACAAAACATGCGACGCTTATTCCTCGGCACAGCGTCATCACAGGGAGATATTGAGATAAGTCGAAAAGAGAAACCGACAGATAAGGAAAATGACACAAGGGAGAGTTGCAATCAAACTCTCTTTTTTTTGTTTCATTATAATGAAAACCAAACACACACCTTGTAATCGGCAATTCAAAGCATAAAGAAAGTATCGATAAACACTCCGACCCTCAATAGGGTACATTTCATCAGAGACACCAAAATATAAAAACGCTGTCAAAGAAAGCAAGTATGGTTTTTCGGAAAACATAAATCCGATTTCGTCACACCATAACTTCGCCTTGCAAACTCAAACGCCCTTTCAGAAAATTAAAACGCCGTTCTGATTTTTTCTTTCGGCGTTTTAATTTTTTAGAACGGCGTTCTACGAAATTGTAATGGCCTTATGCTTTTCAGAGGTGAGGCGAGCCGGTGTCATTGTGGAGATATAGGTGGTGTTCAGGCGGGTTTATGTGTCTGTTTCGGAGGGCGGGAATACGGGCTTGAGTTTCTGTTAAATTGATGGGATAAATCGAATGATGTTTTGCTGCAAGGTGTTTATGTCGCTGTTTTTTTTATCTTTGCGGCATTGTTTAACTGATAAATGTATTGCATTATGACATCTACCATAAATGGTTTGATTTTATTGGCTCTTTGCTTAGGAGGTTCGTTTGCGGGACGCGGCTTGGCTTTGAAGCGTTACAGAAAAGTTTCTTCCCAAACGGATATTGATAAAGAGGCTTTATTGAAGTATGCCAAGGGAAAGGAATACGTTTTCTCGGGGGTGTTCTGCCTTGTGTTGATAACGAATTTGCTTGTTTCCCTGAAATTGAGGTTCAATGTGATGGATTCTTTCGGCACAAGTCTGCCTTACAGCATTGTATTTGCGATTTGTGCAGCAGGCATTTGGTATTGGCACACTTTGAGGCTGAAATTACGGCATATTGCTTAGAGGGACAGAGGGCTTGCAAGGAAACGCAAGTCTTTTTGTTGCTTGCAAGATGGCTTTATGAGGAACAGATGTATGGTAAGGGGTGGGATTTTGTTTGAAAATTGCTTCCATTCAAAAATATTTGCCTACCTTTGCCCTCGCTTAAAGAAAGTATTTTTGGATACCAAGTAATATTGTACTGATATGAATAACATAGATTGGAAGAGCCTCCCATTTGGCTACTTTAAGACTGATTGCAATGTACGTTGCTATTTCAGAGATGGAAAATGGGGCGAATTGGAATATACGGATTCCGAAGAGATAACGATGCATATGGCTGCAACCTGCTTGCACTACGGTCAGGAAGCATTCGAGGGTATGAAAGCCTTCAGGGGTGTTGACGGCAAAATACGTTTGTTCCGTCCTGATGAAAATGCCAAGCGTTTGATTCGTTCGGCTGAGGGTGTCATGATGGCTCCTGTGCCTGAGGAATTGTTCATCAAGGCTTGCATTGAGGTGGTTAAGCGTAATGAGAGATTCGTTCCACCGGCAGGAAGCGGTGCTTCTTTGTACTTGCGTCCGTTGTTGATTGGTACAGGTGCCCAAGTGGGTGTTAAACCTGCCAATGAGTACTTATTCGTTGTTTTTGCAGGTCCTGTGGGTCCTTACTTCAAGGAAGGTTTCAAGCCTGTTCAAATACAAATCGTTGAAGATGCCGACCGTGCTGCTCCACTTGGAACAGGTACTTTGAAAGTCGGCGGTAACTATGCTGCTTCTTTGCGTTCCGGTCAGAGAGCTCACGATGAAGGTTTCTCTAACGTTCTTTATCTTGACGCAAAAGAGAAGAAATACATCGACGAGGCAGGTGCTGCAAACTTCTTCGGTATAAAGAACAATACTTACTGCACTCCTAAGTCCACCTCCATACTTCCGTCAATTACAAATATGTCTTTGCGTCAGTTGGCAGAGGATATGGGCATGAAGGTTGAACAACGTCATATTCCTGTTACCGAATTGTCCGAATTTGAAGAAGTGGCAGCCTGCGGAACTGCAGCTGTTGTTTCTCCTATCGGAAAGATTGTCGATAGAGGAACAGGTAAGACTTATGATTACGGTACAGAGCCGGGTCCTGTATGCACAAAATTGTACAAACAATTGAAAGGTATTCAGGAAGGTGAGCTTGAGGACGTACATCATTGGAACCTTATAGTAGAATAAGGATACTAATTTTTCATACAACTTCCGTTCCGAGGGCTTATACCCAAGGAACGGTTTTTTATATGTCTTATGGAGAAAATTTTGCTCATTCAAACAGCCTCAATCGGAGATGTCATATTGCTTACTTCTCTCATGGAAAAATTGCATGATAAGTTTCCGAATGCAGCAATCGACCTTGTACTTAAATCACCAAACGAACAACTCTTTGCCAATCACCCTTACATAAGAGATATATGGGTATGGAATAAGAAGAATGGCAAATACCGCAATTTGTTTCAAATCATCTGCGGCATAAGGGAGCAAGGTTATGATGTTGTTCTCTGCATTCAACGTTTCTTCTCGGCAGGGTTGATATGCGCTCTTTCGGGTGCAAAGCACAGAATTGGTTTTGACAAAAATCCTCTTTCCTTTTTCTTCACCGAAGCCAAGCCTCACAGGATTGAAAAGGGCGTGCATGAAATCGACCGCAACATCTCGTTGCTTTCAGATATATGGTGCGAACGCGCCCCCAAGCCACACCTCTACCCTTCGGCAAAAGACTTTGAGAAAACGGCTGAATACCATCGACAAGCGACCGAATACTACTGCGTTTCGCCCTGTTCGCTTTGGGAAACCAAGACAATGAGCAAGGAAAAGTGGGTTGAGTTGCTTTCTTTCATGGCAAAGAAAAATACGGAAGCCAAGGTCTTTCTTCTCGGCAGCAGGGATAATGCTGCACAATGCGAAGACATCATACGTCTTTGCGGAAATAAGAATGCGGAAAACCTTTGCGGAAAACTGTCCCTCTTGGAGAGTGCCGCACTTATGCAGGGAGCAAAGATGAACTTCGTTTGCGACTCTGCACCTCTGCACCTTTGTTCGGCAGTCGATGCACCCGTAACTGCAATATTTTGTTCCACCACTCCTGATTTCGGTTTCGGACCATTGAGCAGCGACAGTCTTGTCGTTCAAGCCGAACCCCAACCTGCCTGCAAGCCCTGCGGACTGCACGGAGCAAAAAAATGCAAAACAGGAACATTCAACTGCTGCACCGACATAAAGATGCAACAAATCTTTGACAGACTGTAACCCAAAGAAAACAACAGGACAATATACAACACAGCCTGATTAAAAAAATCAGAGATAAAGGAAGCATCGAACACTCGGAACAACTCCGCACAAACAGAGAATTTGTTCGACAACCGCTTCGGTATAAAGTTTGGTATAAAATTCGGTATAAACGAAAAACTTGTACTTATCCTTTCGGGAAGTGATTGCTTTTTGCATGTTGAAGTTTGGCTCTGTCGAAATACTTTTGTATCTTTGCTTTTGTGTACAGTTCTTGGCGAAAGAATCTGTTCGATGGACTTAAACAATGAATAAATATATAAAACACTTATGACAGTCGGAGACAGAATACCTGAGGTGCTTGGCATAGACCAAGAGGGAAGAGAGATTAAGAGTAGCGACTATCGCGGTCGCAAGATTGTGCTTTACTCCTACCCGAAAGCAAATACGAGCGGTTGTACGGCAGAGGCTTGTTCGCTTCAATCGCATAAAGAGGAGATTGAAGCTGCGGGTTATGAGATTATAGGGGTGAGCAAAGACAAACAGACGCTGCAAAAGAAGTTTGCCGATACTCACGGATTGGAGTTTCCTCTTATTGCAGACACGGAAACGACCTTGCTTCAAGAGCTTGGCTGCTGGGGAGAGAAAGTTGCATGCGGTCGTCGTACCATCGGTATATTACGAACTACTTATTTGATCAACGAAGAGGGTATTATAGAGAAAATTTTCACTCCCAAGGAAATCAAAACCAAGGTTCATGCCGAACAAATTCTCGAATACATCAGAAAATAACAGGCTTTTGACCGAATGAAAAAAATGCGGCGAAACCGCCGCATTCCCAATAAAAAGAAAAAAAATGAAAACGAAAAAAATACTATCTCTTTACTTTTTCGAGGATTTGCCGAACTTTTTCCGGTGTTACAATTCCCCTTTCCCCTACTCTCCAAGCTCTTTCTTTGAAACGCTCCACTATTGTGTTTATTGTATCCTCTCCTATTTTGTATTCGCTCAAACGTGTTTTCTTGCCTAAGCTGCGGAAAAAGTTTTCTGTTTTTTCTATTGCTTGATCTATTGCTTTCTCTTCGTCTTCCGTTGTTATGTTCCACACTCTGCGGGCATACTGCAAGAGTTTGCCGTGTTTTTCATTACGCATGACTGCCATAACTCCCGGATGTACTATTGCAAGGGTTTCTCCATGGTCAAGACCGCAAAGAGCTGTCAATTCATGTCCTATCATATGCGTTGCCCAGTCTTCTTCCACGCCCATGGATATAAATCCGTTCAATCCCATGGTTGCGGTAAGCATATAATTGGCACGGCAGTTGTAAGAAGGGTTGTCTCCCATCAATTCCGCCGATTCTTCTATCAAGGTCAGTAGCAGAGCCTCCGCCCAACGATCCATAACTCTTGTATCCAAACATGTGGTAAGGTATTGCTCCAAGGTGTGAGCGTAAATATCAACAATGCCGTTTGAAATCTGTTTTTTCGGAAGCGAAAGCACTACGTCGGGGTCTAAGATAGAGAACTTAGGAAAGCCTTGCGGGTTGTGAAATGCAAATTTCTCATGGGTTTTACGGCGTGAAATAACGGCTCCGTTATTCATTTCTGATGCTGTTGCTGGCAGTGTAAGAACAGAAGCAAAGTCAATGGGTTTCGGCAGTTTGAAACCTTTGTCCGTTATTATGCTCCAAGCATCCGTGCAATCACATTTGGCAGCCGTTGCGATGAATTTCGTCCCGTCAATAATGGAACCTCCGCCCACGGCAAGGATAAAATCAATGTTTTTTTCCTTACATATTTGCACTGCTTTCATCAAGGTATCGTAATCCGGATTTGCCTCAATTCCTCCGAACTCCGTTATATCACGAGCTTTCAAAGCCTGCATTACTTGGTCGTAAACGCCGTTCTTCTTAATGGAGCCGCCGCCGTAGGTCATCAGAATTTTGGCATCCTTGCTCACAAGCTCCGAGAGCTTGGCTATTTGACCTTTACCGAACACCAAACGTGTCGGATTCATAAACTCGAAATTATTCATGTTATTCTGTTTTTTAGTTTCTGTTTTCTACACCCTGAGAACGAAACGGCCTTCCGCTAAATTGTTTTCCCGTTTCGTTTTTTTCTTTCGCCCTTTCGCTTTTGTTCTTTCGGCAAAAGAATGAAAATCTACGATATGTCCTTATCTTCTTGCAATCCTTATATGTTTTACCTCTCCTGTTTCAGAAATAAAAGAAGTTGTACGAATACAACGAATATGAGGCTGAATTGTTGATTGCTTTATTCAGATTTTTCCAACCAAGCCATCATTCTCTCAAAACATACTGCCAAAGCTGCGCATAAATGCTTAGGTTTTGCGTAGTGGGAATACTCTTTTCCTAATTTTAGAGTATGAAATCCGATGTTGCGGTTTAATTGAGTAATAGCATTATTGGATGTTGCGGAGAGCTAAAAAAGGAAATGGAGTTTCTCTTTCGGTGTAAGTGGTTTTCGTTTGGTAATAAAAAACGTATCCAAGAACCCTTGGACACGCCATAGTAAAATTGAAATTCAAAACAAAAAAAACGTTTAGTTTCTCTTACTCTATTGATTTGGCGATTTCACTTCCTGCTTTGAACTTTAAAACGTTCTTTGCCGGAACTTCTATTTTTGCTCCCGTACGTGGATTGCGTGCTGTTCTTGCTTCTTTCTTTTGTACTGAGAATGTACCGAAGCCTAAGAAAGCAACTCTTTCGCCTGCTTTCAAATAATCGGTTGTAACCTTCAAAAACGCATCGTACGCTTTCACTGCATCACCTTTGGACAAGCCTGATACTTCAGCCATCTTGTCTGCAAATTCTTTCTTTGTCATAATCAATCTGTTTTAATTTGTTAGTGGCTGCAAAGCTACGTTTTTTTTCTTTCTCCACAAAACTTTTGTACGATTTTTTTTGCCTTTTTATCTGATTTTTACTCCACTGCGTAAAGCGGAGTTGGTATTTTGAAACCGCGAAGGAAAGCATCTGTTTTCATTCTTTTCTTTCCATCTGACTGTATGTCAGTAATTTGTATCACACCATCGGCACAATTTACTTCCAATGTGCCTTTGTCTGTTATACTTAAGCGTCCTATGGTATCGGAAGCTATATTTTTTTCATGAAATTCGGCTTCAAAGAGTTTGAAACGGTGATTTTTACCGTTTTGAGGCTCGTTAAACACCGCAAATGCTGCCGGATACGGGCTTAATCCTCTTATATGATTGATGATTTCTCTGCCCGAACGATGCCAATGAACGAGCATATCTTCCTTATACAACTTTGGAGCCGTTTTTAGTTCACTTTCGGGTATCTCGTCCTGAGGAAGGAGTTGCGGATTGTCCGAAAGCAAGGTTGCTATTGTCTGTTTTATCATTTCCGGAGCGGCATACATCATTTCATCATGTAGCTCGCCTGCGGTCATTCTCTCGTTTATGGCTATACGTCTGCGGTGTACTATCATACCGCAATCTATCTTGTCATTCAAAAGGAAAGTGCTTATACCGCTTTCTGTTTCTCCGTTCATGATTGCCCTATTGATCGGAGCTGCTCCGCGGTATTGTGGAAGCAAAGAGGTGTGCAAGTTGAAGGTTCCGTACTGCGGTATGCGATAAATGCTTTCGGGTATCATTCTATAGGCTACAACTATCTGCATATCGGGTGAGAGTTTTTCTATTTCTTCACGAAAATTCTCGTCCTTCAATTTCTCCGGTTGGAAAAGAGGTAAGTTTTGTTGCAAAGCATACTGTTTGACTGCCGGTTGACTGAGTTTTCTGCCTCTGCCTGCCGGTTTGTCGGGTTGAGTTACCACTGCTATTATGTTATAGCCGCTTTCAAGGAGTTGTTGCAACTGATGGGCAGCTATTTCCGGTGTTCCGTAAAATATAATCCTTGCCTGCTTGGGATCTATCATAGAGCTGCCATTTTCAATGCCGTCACGGCTGCTTCCGTTCCTTTATTTCCCAAGGCTCCGCCGCTTCTGTCTTTGGCTTGTTGCAGTGTGTCGGTGGTCAATACGCCGAATATAACGGGTATTCCTTCACTAAGGCTGACTTTCATTATGCCATGAGCTACGGCTTGGGAGATAAACTCAAAGTGTCTGGTTTCTCCCTGTATTACACAACCGAGGCAGATGACTGCATCGAACTTTTTCTTTTCCAAAAGAGTTGAAGCTCCGAATGGTAATTCAAAACTGCCGGGTACGTGTCTTACATATATATCTTTTTCATCGACTCCGTGTTCCAAAAGCGTTATTCTCTTTTCAAATGCCTCGATCGTGGGATTGTTGATCCTGGTATAGGAAAATCCCATCGCCTTGTTGGCAAAAATCCGCTCCAGCTCCTCCGCACTCGCATGGCGGAACGCGCTGGACTGATAAACCGGCACCACTGTCGCGCCAAAAGGATTGTCATCCTTCGTTCCGTGCAACAACGATGTATTGAATCCGTAGGCTGTCATTTTATCCTCTCCTGTCATGATTTTCCAAAACTTGTAAATATCATATCCCTATTAACATACTTTGTCAATAGGTTAATATGATTTTGCTTTGATTTTCATAATTAACAGCCTGTTACATAGAAAACCAGGCGAAAAGCTCCTTCGTCAAGGGAACCTTTCGCCCGGTGTGATCTGTCTATTTTACAAAATTTTATTTATACTCTCATTATCTGGAAATGTCATCACATGTTAAATAAATCTGCATGTGTTAGTCCTATTCTCTTAATTTCTTTTTCTATTAAATCTTTTCCTTTTTCGATATTTTCTGAACGTTG
>URCX01000050.1 GCA_900546465.1 uncultured Bacteroidota bacterium
AAGTTGTCGAAGCATACATCAACCGATTGAATAAATTGGAAGAAATGGCAATGAGCTATCCGGGAGTAGTCAAGACCTATGCAATACAAGCCGGCAGAGAATTGAGAGTCATTGTCTCCGCTGAAAAAGTCTCCGATCAGGAAGCAAATCAAATTTCATTCGATTTATCCAAGCAGATACAAAATGAAATGGTCTTCCCGGGAATGATAAAAGTAACAGTCATAAGAGAAACCAGAGCAGTAAGCTACGCAAAGTAAATATCATGTTATAGTTTTCATTGGTTTTATTACTTTACGGAGACATTTTCCCAAATGTCTCCGTTCTTTTTTCTCACACTCCGAAGTAAAAATGAATATTGCATGCCGAATTTTTTACAAAGGGAGAAAGATTTGACGCCTCCGAGCTAATATGCGATTAAAAGAAAAGGTAAAGAGGATCGAACAAATAAGCGTATCTCTGACCACTTTGAGTTGCCTGAAAAGTCGGGAGGAAGAATCTTAAAAGAAAGTTTTTTCGATAAGTACGGAAAATTCTTGTAGGCATAATCATGTATCTATTGTTGAGAAACAAATAAATAATTGCAAATGTGTCAACAAGGAAGAAGAAAACAAACAAGACAACAAAAAGAAAAGTCGGTGCTTTAAAAGCAAAAGCAGTAAAGAGAAAGACAACTGCAAGAAAGCGAAAATAAAAACATTACAATAACGCCCCGCAATAGGGCGTTTTCTTTGTATGAAGAAAGTAATCAAATTCAATACGGGATACTTGGTTGACCTCGCAGGAGTAGTGTTCTTTGTTTTTTTTGTTGTGTGCTTTTTGTTCACATAAAAAGGGGTTTGCGATAATCTCTATCATTTCCGGACTTGTCGCATTGATTTTTGCAGCTTTATATTTGATTTGGCAAGATACCGCAATAAGTAATGACTGTAATAAATCAGTATTCGTAAAGCCTGAAGAGGGAGATGAACCGAAAGAGGTAAAGCCTAATGAAATGCGTTACGGACTGAACGGCGTGAAATCGAAAGGAAAGGTATATAAACTTGTGGACGGAACCCATGCAAAGGTTACCAAGTCGGGAGAAGTAAAGATACATTCGCTTTTCGGGAATATTACTAATATAATGCTTGGAGGTGGAGAACTTGCTACCCCGCCTGATAAAGGCTGGCAAAAGGTATTCGATAAATAGAGTATTTGTGCTTGTTTTCTGAATGAAAACAAGCTCTTTTTTGTTTTTTTGTCTCCCATCAGCGGTATTGCATGCCGTAAATCGCTGCTATCGCTGCTACTTCCTTGCGGATTTCTTCGTTCTCATGTTTGGCTTAATGAATGCTTTGTTTGGTGTCGCTATAGTAGGCAAGCATTCGTACGATATTCATCGACAATACTGCCGGCAAATCGCATATTTCTATATGCCATAAGCCGTATAACTTGCAAAAATCGGTCAGCATACGCTTTATCTTTATCGCAAAATCCGACCTGTTTTATATATGGCTCTGTCCGTACATAATTTTTGAAGAAGTAGAATACATAAGTTTTCGTTTATCATACTTCTGCGTCTTTTGCCTTTTCAAAACTCTTTTTGTACTTCTCGCAACGAAGTACATGTCGTTTTAATCAGCCGTTATTTGTATTGTTTTTTCTGTAGTATTTCTGTAATATTCCTCAGTACTCGACAATATAAACGACTGATGTACAATAATGTTCAGAGAAATCAATATGAAACGCCCTTTCATGCTTGCTGAAACGCCCTTCTAATTTTTTCTTTCGGCCTTTTAATTTTCTGAAACGCCGTTTCATTCTGTGCGATATTTTATTTGTAAGTTTGGTTTTCTTGATGTGAAGTTGTATCTTTGCAGGTTGAAACATGGGAACTCAAAACAAGAAAAAAATTATCAACGACCCGGTTTATGGATTTATCAATATACCGGGAGAGGAGGTGTATGAACTTGTCATGAGTCCTGTTTTGCAAAGGCTGAGACGCATAAAGCAATTAGGATTAAGCAGTTTGGTTTACCCTGGTGCGGAACACAGCAGGTTTTCTCACTCTTTGGGTGCGATGTATTTGATGATTCAGGCTTTGGAGGTGCTGAAACAAAAGGGAGTACAGATAAGCGAGGAAGAATATAATGCCACTTTGATAGCCATTCTCCTGCATGATGCAGGTCATTCGCCCTTTTCGCATTGTTTGGAACATTTTTTCTTCGATTGTTCTCACGAAGACTTGTCATTGAAGTTCATGCAGAAATTGGGAGTTGGCGAAACGGCTCGACGAATTTTCAAAGACACCTACCATAAACGCTTTCTCCATCAGTTG
Organism: uncultured Bacteroidota bacterium; assembly: GCA_900546465.1. Lineage (GTDB taxonomy): Bacteria > Bacteroidota > Bacteroidia > Bacteroidales > P3 > Onthomorpha. The sequence goes on from URCX01000050.1 coordinate 2,315, forward strand.
GTTTCCTCTCAGGTAGATACGGACAGATTGGACTATCTGACCAGAGATAGTTTCTTTACAGGGGTCAGCGAAGGCGTAATTGGAACCGAACGTATTCTGAAAATGTTCAACGTATGCAATGATGAGTTAATGATAGATGAGAAAGGCATTTATTCCATTGAGAAATTCATTATTTCGAGACGTCTGATGTATTGGCAGGTATATATGCACAAAACCGTTGTTGCGGCGGACAATCTTATGCTTAAGGTCTTGACAAGGGCAAGAGATTTGCAGTCGGAGGGCAGATTGCTCTTGCAGGACTATCCTGTGAGCCGGCATTTGAGCTATTTCCTTGAGAAGGGAGTGCGGAGCATTGAGGACGAAGAAGCAATTCGGCATTATCTCTTGCTTGATGATTCCGATGTTTGGAGCAGCGTTAAGACTTGGTCTTTGCATAAGGACAGCATATTGAGTTTTCTTGCAAGTTCTTTGATGAACCGTTCTTTGGGAAAGATAATAATCAGTAATAAAGCCTTTGACGATGAAGAGAAACGCAGGCTTTGCCGATATGAAAGCGAGGAAGAAAAGAAGTACTTCACCGCATCGGATAAACTGTACAACAAGGCGTATAATTTTAACGATACGGGAATAAACATACTCTTCAAAGACGGAAGCGTAAAGGAGATTTGCGAGGCTTCCGACCAGTTGGACAGAAGTTTTCTTTCAAAGGAGATTTGCAAGTATTTCTATTACCAAATATGAAAAAGGCAGATGAGAAGCGAAAAACGAACAATCAAAAAAGTCAATTATATGAGAAATAAAACAATTCTTTTGGCAGCAGCAACCATACTCTTGTTCTCTGCCTGCAAACAGCGTTCGGAAAGCGATAAAAACGTAATCGATAAGCCGAATGTTGAGATAAAAGACGGTAAATTAAGTCCTGAGGCTCTTTGGAGCTTCGGAAGAATAGGAGATGTGTCGGTATCGCCTGACGGAAAAAAAGTCCTATATACTCTTACCTATTACAGCATAAGTGAAAACAAAGGTAATGCAGAGGTTTACACCATGAACACAGACGGGAGCGAGGTGAAAAGGCTGACTACCACCGCTTCAAGCGAGTGGAATGTAATTTGGAATCCTAAAGGCGACAAAATAGGTTTCATTTATGCCGATGAGGGCGGAGTGAATATTTATGAGATGAACCCTGACGGCAGCAATCGCAAAGCAATATCCGATTTCAAAGAAGGAGACTTGGAAGGCTTCTCTTACTCTCCCGATGGTAAAAAAATAGTATATGTAAGAGCTGTTCCGAAACAAGATAAATTCGCAAAATTAAAGGAAGGCTTGGATAAGACAACGGGAAGGATTAACGACGATCTTGCTTACAGACATTGGGATCAATGGGTTGATGCAGTGCCTCAGCCTTTCATAGCCGATTTTGACGGAAAGAAGATTGGCGAGGGTGAGAACTTATTGAAAGGAACGGAGTTTGAATCCCCTATGAGACCGTGGGGAGGCATGGAACAAATAGCATGGAGTCCGGATAGCAAGTCAATAGCATACACATGTCGCAAGAAAACCGGCAAAGACTACGCATTCTCCACCAATTCCGATATTTACCTTTACAATATCGAAACAAAGAAAACACAAAATCTTTCGGACGGAATGATGGGTTATGACCAAAATCCGGTCTTCTCCCCTGACGGTAAGATGATTGCATGGGAGAGTATGGAAAGGGACGGTTATGAAGCAGACAAAATACGTCTTATGGTCTATAAGTTTGAAAGCGGAAAAGCGGAATACTATACACCTGACTTCGATCAAAACGTCGGCGGATTGAAATTCTCCAAAGACAACAAATGGATTTATTTCGTTTCGGACTATCACGCTGTCGATAATATATATAAGATAAGCATGGAAGACAAAGCCATTAAGCAGATAACCTCCGGCGTTCATGATTATACTTCCGTGCATTTTGCAGCAGACGGCAAACTGATAGGAGAGAATATGAGTATGTCTCACCCTAATGAAATATGGTTGATAGACGAGAAAACCAAAGAACAAAAGAAAGTATCAACCTGCAATGATGACCTTATGGCAAAAATCAAATGGGGCAAGGTTGAAGAACGTTGGTTGAAAGCCACCGATGGAAAGGATTTGCAGACATGGGTTATCTATCCGCCGGATTTCGATGCCACAAAGCAATATCCTACATTGCTTTATTGTGAAGGCGGTCCTCAATCCACCGTTTCTCAGTTCTGGTCTTATCGTTGGAACTTCCAAATCATGGCTTCGCACGGCTATATCATAGTTGCCCCTAACAGAAGAGGCTTGCCAGGTTTCGGACAGGAATGGAACGAACAAATCAGCGGAGACTATGGCGGACAATGTATGCGGGACTATCTCACGGCAATAGACGAACTGAGCAAAGAAAGCTATGTGGATAAAGACAGATTGGGAGCTGTCGGAGCAAGTTTCGGAGGATTCTCCGTTTATTGGCTTGCAGGACATCACAACAAACGCTTCAAATGTTTCATAGCACATAACGGAATGTTCAATTTGGAACAACAATACCTTGAAACCGAAGAAATGTGGTTTGTAAACTGGGATTTGGGCGGTCCTTATTGGGACAAGAACAACAAAGTGGCACAAAAATCCTATGCAAACTCGCCACATTTGTTCGTCGATAAGTGGGACACTCCGCTGATGGTAATACATTCCGAATTCGATTTCCGAATAGTGGCATCACAAGGCATGGCAGCATACAACGCAGCCCTTATAAGAGGAATTCCTGCTCGTTATCTTTACTTCCCGGATGAAACTCATTGGGTCTTGAAGCCGCAAAACGGCATATTGTGGCAGAGGAACTTCTTCGATTGGTTGGATAAATGGTTGAAAAAATAAAAAGAATAATCGGAATGCGGACAGGTCGCTTGTTTAGAGCTTATCCGCATCCGAAATCAAACAATAAACACATAATACAGAGATGGAAATAATAGGAAAGCTAATCAAAATTTTACCGGAAACTTCCGGAACGAGCGAGAAAGGTAATTGGGTAAGAGGGGGCTTTGTCATAGAGTATCAGGACGGAGATTATCCTACCAATGCAGCCTTTACTCTTTTCGGCGAAAACAGAATAAATATGGCGAAGAACCTTCCCATGGGTTCGATGGTAAGAGTGCAATTTTCGGTAAGGTCAAGAGAGTATCAGGAACGTTGGTACACTGATTTGAGTTGTTTCAGAATTGAACCATACGGACAAAGCATGCCTTATCCGCAGGGAAATCCGGCATACGCTCAAGCCTATCAACCTGCTCCCGCACCTGCTTACGGACAAGTTTACCCGCAACAAGGATTTCAACCGACTGCACAGCCGGCTTATCAAGCACAAACACCCGTTTATCAGCCCGCACCACAGCAGCAACAACCACCCGTTTATCCCGAAGCACAACCACAGGAAGGCAGTTTCGGAGATATGCAAAGCGTCAATCAAGAAGACGACCTCCCTTTCTAAGGAGCGACAAGTACAAATCAAGCTCGCATGTTCCGAAATCCTTTTCGGCAGCATGCGGGCTTCTATTATGCAGAAGCTTCGCTGCAATAATATAAGGATTTGGCAAAACACTTCAAGGGAGCTATGATAAAGCGGAACTCTTCAACACAAAAGAATTCCACTTTATCATAGACCCCGAAGAAAGGACGGCCTTACCTCTTCTTCCGCCTTATCGATAAATTTGAAAACAGCTGTATTTTTGCTCAAAAATGTGCATACTTATTGCATTCATGAAGAATGCTCACAATGTTACGAGTCAATTCTCTATCTATATCCTTTGATTCATGCCGGAAATCAATCTTGCAGGAGATAAAGTGGAGAAAATAAGTTCAGAGAACTTAACTCCCTTGCAAAAAGGCAGAACACAAAGCAAGCCTATAACAATTACAAGTGCAGAAAGAAAGAGAGTGAAGACCTGACTTCTGACCCTGCCAGCTGAAGCTTTGTCAAACTTAAACCAAAGCCAAGACCACTTATCTCGAATCCAATCCCAACACTTTCCCAAAGAAAATCCCTTTTTATACATAAGCCATTATCCTTTCTTTACAATCTCAAAGCCTAAGGCATATACCATTTTCAAACTCGACAAAGCTGGATTACGGTCATACTCTTTCTCACCCTCGGGCAAATTCTCATACTCCACCAAACAAGGGTGCTTCTTCTCCAAATCATTTCTCTCCTTGCCATACGTCCAACCCTCATTCATTCTCTGTTCCGTCCACACATCATGCACATTTTTGGCAATTTTTTCCGATAATTCCAATACCTCTTCGGGTAATACCACTTCTTCCAAATTCAAGGGCTGAGGTACGTAAACGTTCTTCTTATCCATAAAGTTAAACAATAAAATCCTTTATGCGATAATGCTATTCTTCTCATTATATTGAATATCCGAACAACAAAATATGTATCCCCAAGCACCGATTTACACTTTCGCTCAGCTAAACTTTCGTTGCGTAAAAATAATTTGGGAAAAGAACCTGAGGAAAAAGGCTGTTGGTATTGTCTTAGAAAAAAACAAGGTAAGGAAAGGAGAAAAGATAAAAACAATGAGTTCGACTAAATGCCGAACTCATTATTTTGCTTGTTTATCTCTGCTTTTGGATTGGTGAAAGTTGCTTTTTGTTTATATCCTTGCAGTTAATTCGTGAAACGAATCTTTGTTTACTGTTTATTGTTCCCTTGAACCCATTCTGTCCATCGCACAACGGAAACCTATCCAACTTGCACTCTTGTTTTGATCCAAGAAACGTCTTTGTCCCGGACTTAGGTAGAATGCTCTATCTTTCCAAGAACCGCCCTTAATCACCCTCGCCTTATCGTCAATCAAGGAGGTCTTCTCAAAATCGTACATTCCGCTTGATACAGGTCTTGCGTCTTCGTCTTCATTCTCCTCTACGGCTGCTTCTCCTTCTTCTCCGCCTTCGGTTATCCAAGCATCGGTAAGTTGCGAAGCCAAATCACCGTCCAAATAATTGATATTATCGGATTGACGATAGTTCATTCTATTGATACATTCCTCTGTGGTTACAGCCCTGTAAGAAATTCTGCCCAAAGAATCCTTTTCTGCTATCATGCCATCGCTATCTGTTACTTTGGTCATGTAAACATTTCCTCTGAATGGGTTCATGTCATCGGCGTCTATACCTGTGTTCGGTCTGTAAACGTCCATTACCCATTCCGAAACATTACCTGCCATATTGTAAAGACCGAAATCATTAGGGAAGTAGAACATTACAGGTGCAGTATATTCCCAATGGTCGTTCAATGCACTTGCAACGCCCATTGCATCACCGCGACTTCTCTTGAAGTTTGCCAACATTTCTCCGTAATACTTCTTTTCAGCCGACCTTGTGATATGTCCGTTCCATGGATAAATTCTTCTTTCAACAATACGCTCGTCAACAGTATTTCCAACTAAGGAAAGAGCTGCGTATTCCCACTCTGCTTCCGTCGGAAGGCGGAAACGTGGCAACAAAATGCCGTCCTCCGGTCTTACTTTACGCGTTCCTTGCGAGTTAGGGTCCAAATCCTCCAAGTCTCTCTTCACGTAACCTTCGTATTGTCCCGCAAGGTAAGCATCTGTTGTGAAGACATTGTCGCCTTGTTGGTCAGGGTCAAACTCCAATATGCCTTCATCAATTAAGATCTTCTCATTGACACGGTCTGTTCTCCAATTACAGTACTCGGAAGCCTGAACCCAGCTTACGCCTACCACAGGGTAGTCTGCCCATGACGGATGACGGAAGTAATAATCCACCATCGGCTCATTATAACTCAACTTCGTTCTCCAAACCAAGGTATCCGGAAGGGCTCTTTGGTAAACTTCGGGATAGTCATTGCCATACACTCTGTTCAACCAATATAGATATTCCCTGTATGCAAGGTTGGTTACCTCGCATTCGTCCATATAGAATGATGAAACCGTTGCTTTCTTAGGTTGATTATGCCATTCGTATCTTACATTGTCCGTCATGGAACCCATAACGAACGCTCCTCCTTCAATAAATACCATTCCCGGAGGTGTCATCTGCTCTTTCGACTTTGCAGATTCAAATCCGCCCCATTTCGAATCGTTCAAATTCCAACCGGTAGTTGAAGAGGTTTGCTTGCCTTTGCAACCGAAGAAAAGAGCTGCAACGCTTAAACCAAGGATTACTTTGCCGATTATTCTCATATTAGCTATTGTTTTATTGTTCTACCATTATATTTTTATACTCTGCCAATAAGACCCCTTAGAATGAAGGACACTTTATCGGTTTTATCTTTTTACGTTTTTCAGGGCAAGGAAGTTGCGCCCCCAAGGTTACTTCGTGAGCTCCGCCTGAGGCATTGGACAACTTGGATACCGTGATATCGTAACTATATCCTATCTTGAAAGATTGGTATTGCACTCCGAACATCAGCACCAAGGCATCTGCATTGGAGAAACTGATGGATTGACGAAACCAAGTGCCTACTATGAAAGGTTCCCAATCCAAATAAAGTCCGTAGTTTATCATTTGGAACTTTCCTTGCATGCTGTAAATAATGTTGGGCGAGATTATAGGGGCTCCGAAGAACGCATTAGTTCTACGCTTATCCCTTGCAAGATTGAATCTAAGTCCTGCATTTGCCGTAAATCTTATAGGAACTCTGTTATACGAGATAAAACCATCATCTGGTCTTAAAAGATTTGCCGCAGATATTCCTGCGAACCAATTTTCTCCGTATGCTACAGCTCCTGCCGCTATATCAAAATATGTATGCGACAAATCCTCCGGTCTTTCTGCCATCGTATTATAAATAAATCCGTAACGCGGATCAATCATATCCGGAAATGATAATTTATCCCAGTCCAAACTGCGGTTTGTAAGACTTGCCTGAGCTGCTACATTGACATAAATATCTCTTGCAATCTTCAATCGTAGGGAATAAATCAAGGCCGCACTGTTCGTCCTGTAAAAATCGCTTTGAGCATCGCTCATAATCATCAATCCGACTCCTCCGGCTATTGCGTCAAAATATTGATCGTAACTCGCTGTAAAGGTATTGAATGCGTCCACCCCGGGCCATTGATTTCTATAAGATAAGGAAAACCTCGGACAAACCGCCGTTCCTGCCAATGCAGGGTTCGTATATAGCGGATTAGCATAGAATTGCGAAAAATGAGGATCCTGAGCTTGTAAGCCGAAACCCACACTCATCAACGTAATCGCAAGAATCAGTATTTTTTTCTTCATATTCTGTTTTCTCGTTTTTGAGACTGTACTTTGTTACCTCTGTTTGAATTGGCAATATTACGAAAAAATCTTCATACATCAGCCTTTTCCTCGTTTTTTTTCCTTGATGAATATTGCCTGCTCAGTCTAACTGTCTGTGTTCTCGGAGTAAAACCTTACAATCTCGCCATTATTGTTCTCCTCTTGCTTATATCGCAAAAATCGAAGTTTTGTTTCATTTTCGCCCATTTGGGAGACAAAAAAATCGAATCTTCAATCCGCAAAATTCTTTCCTCTTTCCAATACATTCTTCCGCCTTTTCGTAAAATCCTTTTGCCATTTCATTTTCTTCTTCTCCTATTTCGTTTCTTACGCAATAAAATATTGATTTTCGGTGTTTCTATTTTAGCTCTTTCGGAGCAGGTTTGATTGGTTTAACAGCATATTTATTTTTACATGATACGGCAATTGATTTATTTTTTTACGGTTTTGATTGGATTTATCGGCTTGAATGCTCAAAACATTTCTTATCCCGATTCTTCCGTTCTTGCTCATGGTTCATGGTACACGGTAAACATTCCGTCCAACGGTATATATAAGTTGAGTTATTCGGATTTTGTTGCGTTGGGTGTGCCGGAAGAGGAAATAAACTTCGATAATCTTTCAATATTCGGACGTCCCGGCAAGGCTGTTTCGGAAAAAAATTCTGAGTACACCCAATCCGATATAAGGGAAAACGCAATCTATGTGAACAATGCCTCCAAGTATGCTCTCTTCTATGCCGAAAATACCATGTCTCTTAAGTACGATACGGCAAATGCCCGTTTCAACTACACTCTTCACCCTTATTCAGATGTTTCCACCTATTTTATAACATTCGATGCCAATATCGGAAGCAAGAAACGTATCTCCGCCAGAGAAGAAATACATTCTGCCGCAACATATCAGACAAGCACCGCCCACGATGTCTTCATACATAAAAGAGAAGTGGCAAATCTTCTGGGCAGTGGCAGAAACTGGGTAGGCGAATCCTTTTCTGCCGGTTCTCCCGAACTTTCCATTCCTCTGAATCTGCAAAACGTATCAGGCGAACACAATACCGACATAACCATTAAGGTTCTCAATCAAAGTGAAACACCCTCTTCATTCGATTGTAAACTGAACAATAACACCATTGGAAGCATAACAGTCCGCAAGACGCCTGCCGATTACGCAGCTTATGCAGGAAGCAAAACCTTTTCAGTCAATGTGGCAAATGACAACAACACCTTGAAAATCTTTTTTAACGGACAGGGAACGGCCAAAGGCAGACTTGATCACGTCAAAGCCGATTACATTAAGAAACTACGCTATAACAACGCCTCACTACGCTTTTATGCAACAGAAAATATAGGCAGCAATAATATAGTAAGCTATCAAATAAGCAACGTCAAGGCAAACAATTTTCAAATATGGGAAATCAGAAACGGCAATGCCCGTTTGATAAACGACTATTCAAAAGATGGAGAAACTGTCAGCCTGAAAATAAAAGCCGATACGCTATGCAGTGTCATTATGTTCAACGGCAGTAATTTTCCAACACCAACTCTGAAAGGTAAAATAGAAAACCAAAACCTCCATGCTTGGGAAGCAGCGGATTTTGTCATCGTTACAGCACCTGCTTTTTTGGAACAGGCTGAACGTCTTGCCGAAATACACCGCACATACGACCATATAAAAGTCAATATTGCCACAACACAGCAAGTATATAACGAATTTTCTTCCGGAACAAAGGATTTTCTTGCCATAAGAGAGTTAATGAGAATGCTATACAACAAATATGGGAAAACAGCTGCGGCACCGAAGAATCTGCTTCTTTTCGGCGATGGCACTTTCGACAATAAAAACATACTTAAATACAACAATAATTTCATTCCTACCTACCAAGCGGAAAGCTCTTTGATAGATGCAGGCTCTTCTTTCACTACTGATGATGTCCTTACTTACCTTTCACCATACGCAAGCGGCAACATAAGAGATACAATGAGCATAGGCGTGGGACGATTTACCGTAAACACCATTGCAGAGGCTCAAAACATAGTAAATAAATGCGAAAGATACGTAAGCAAAGCCGATATTAAGAATGGAGAATGGGGAGATTGGCGAAACGTTGTAACTTTGACAGCGGACGATGCCGACACATGGGGCGAGAGATACTTCATCGAGAACGCAGAAAACATATACTATGAAATAAAAGCAACAAATCCTAATTTGAATGTGGAGAAGATTTATTCCGATGCCTACAAGCAATACTCTTCTTCGGCAGGAGCCACATACCCTGACGCATCGAAAGCCATCAATCAAAGAATGAAGAAAGGTTGTCTGCTGTTTAACTATGTCGGACACGGTTCCGATGACCACCTTTCAAGTGAAAGATTGGTTACAATTACCGATATAAGCAGTTGG
>URCX01000051.1 GCA_900546465.1 uncultured Bacteroidota bacterium
AGGCGGTCTTAAACCCCTGAATGCTTTTACTCTTGCCATATTGTTATGTTATTATTCGTTAGTACTGAAATTTGCTGCAAATATACCACTATATTTCGGAGTGGAGACAAGGAATGCGTGTTTTTTCGGGCTGAGGCTTTGTTTTTTCGCAGAAATCAAATAAATTTGCAGTTTGATAGTTATTAAGGAATAAGAACATTGTCGGATTTGAGAGCTAAATTCATCAATATATTCGTTGCATGCGTGGTCGTGGCTTTGCTTACGGCATGTTCAACGCATAAGGACAAGTGGATAAACAGGCAGTATCACAGCATGGTAGCCCATTATAATGCATGGTGGAACGGAAATCAGGCATTGAAAGAGGGTGTGAAGAGTTTGGAAAAGGCTCACAAGGATAATTTTTCCGAAATACTTCCGATATACAAGCTTGGTACTGCGGAGAATGCAAATGCCATTAAATCGAATACCGAGCGTGCGATAGAGAAAGGAAGCAAGGTCATAAAGAAACACTCCATGAAGTTCTCGGGTGTGGAGAAAAATCCGCAGATTGACGATGCTTATCTGCTTATAGGCAAGGCTTGTTTCTATTCTCAGGACTATAAGAGTGCCGCTGCAACATTCTCCCTGATAATGGGGCAATATAAAGATAGGAAAGAGATGTATGAGCCTATGATTTGGCTTGCTCTTACAAATTCAAAGTGCAAAAAATACAGCGAGTGCGACATTCTGCTCGACCAAGTGAAGAATAAGATGGACGAAGGCAAAGCACCGAAAAATCTTAACAACTTTCTCTATACCGTTTATGCCGAAAATGCATTGGCTCAGGGAAAGAACGCATTGGCATTGGAATATTTCAAAAAGCGTAAGTTCACATTTCTCCAACCAAAGCTCAACACAAGACTTTTATTCATCGAAGGACAGATTTACCAAAAGTCAGGCGATTACGAACAAGCCGGACGCTGCTTCAAGAAAACGGCACGCAGGGCAGGTGATTACGAAATGCAGTTTGCCTCCAACCTTAACCTCGCAATGTGTTATGACCCCAAGAAAGGCAACAGCAAATTCATCATCGCACGTCTTGAAAAAATGTTGAACGATAAGAAAAACACAGAATACAAAGACCGCATTCATTACGCCTTGGGCGAAGTGTATTATAGGGATAAGAATATCGATAGAGCGTGTTTGGAATGGGAAGAATCCGTTCATAATGCGGCAAGCAGCAGTCCTCAAAAAGTTATATCGGCACTGCGAGCCGCAGATACTTATTTCTCTTTACTCGAAAAATATGAGCGAGCCTATATGTATTATGACACAGCCCTTGCCGTCATGTCGAAGGATTATCCTAATCGTGCGGGCATAGAAAGTCGTCAAAAGGTGTTAACCAATCTCGTTCAAGACCTTCGTTGCGTAGAACGTTGGGACAGTTTGCTTGCAATGAGCGAATTGAGCAAGGAAGAGCTTGACCGCAGAGTGGATTCTTACATCGAGGAATACAAACGTAAGAAAAAAGAAAAGGAAGAGGAGGAGAAAAAAGCCAAAGCCTTGGCAGCAAGCATGGCAGGCATGACACGTTACGACCAATTCAGCCAAAATAATCGTTCAAACTGGTATTTCTACAATAATGCAACCGTTCAGGTGGGACAGTTGGAGTTTAAGCGTATTTGGGGAGACCGAAAACTGGAAGACAACTGGCGATTGAGCCATAAGGATGAGGAGTTTGACTTCGACCAAATGGCTGAAACGCTTGATGAAAACGGCAATCCGATAGATACAAACGCTCTTTCATCATCAGCCAAAGTTCGAAACAATGACCCCGAATCAAGAGAATATTACACCAAAGACATACCCTACACTCAGGCTCAAAAGGATTCTGCCCATGAAGAGATAGCCGATGCACTTCTTTCGGCAGGATACATTTATTATCAGGGCTTGAACAACAACCCAAAAGCCGTAGAAACCTTCCTTGACTTGCAAAGACGTTATCCGAGACATCAAAACATACCGCCTTCCTCATATCACCTCTATCGTATCTATGATATAATGGGACAATACCCTAATTCCAATTTCTACAAGAACAAAATCCTTGAAGAATATCCCGAAAGCGAGTTCGCAATGATGATAAGCAATCCCGAATATTGGAACGAAATTGCGAAATCCGGCTCTTTGGGAGAGAAATTGTACTCCGATGTTTACGCTTTGTACAAAAACGATATGTACAAGCAGGCAATCGATGCAGGCAACAGGGCAATAGATACATTGAAATTCGGACCTTACATACCGAAAATTCTTTATGTTCAAGCCCTTTCCAAAGGCAGATTATACGGCATTGATTCCCTTGCCATGGATTTGACACTCATATTGCACAATCATACCGAGAGTGAAATAGCACCAATAATAGAAGCACAGTTGCAGCATCTTGCCGCAAGCTATCCCGATGGCAAGATAGATCTTACCTATCACCCCAAACCGAAAGCCGAAGTAAAAGACGATAAAAAGCAGCAAAGCCAATCGGAAAGCGAGAGCGAAGAAACCAAGCCGGCTGAAGACGTCATGGATGCCGAGATGTTGATGTACAAATTCAAAGACATGCAACATTATTATGTCTTTTTATTTGATGATGATAAGATGGACGCCATAGAATTAGACGCAAAGGTGAAGCAATTCAACACTGAAAACTATCCGGACAAGAAACTGCAAACAACAAGTATGCTCTTCACCATGACCAAACAAATGATAATCGTAAGGAAATTCCGCAACAGGGAACAAGCCATGGCGTACTATACTTCCATAGCTTCTTTATTGAAGAATTACGATGCGAACAATTATACGCACTTTGTAATATCTTTGCAGAACTACCCTACATTCTATAACAGAAAGAACATCGACATTTACGAGAAGTTCTTCAAGCTCATGTACCTGCCGAAAGACGGAAACGAAAGCACAAACGAACAAGATATGCAACAAAATACGGAAAATCAAGTAAAACAATAGAAAACAATTATTGCAATATGGTAAATCACGAACAAAACGAGCAGTTCAACGTCATCAGTAAAGGAACCTCAATCAAAGGAGACGTTGTTTCGGACGGCGATATGAGAGTTGACGGAACAATAAACGGCAACTTGATTGTCAAAGGCAAATTATTTATGGGGCAGACCGGTTATATCAAAGGCACAATCGAAAGTCGCGATGCCGAATTGGCAGGCAACATAGAGGGCAATATCAAAGTCGCAGGGCTTTTGGCACTGCTCAAAACCTCGGACATAAAAGGCGATTTGCTCATCGGTCAGCTCTCCATAGAACCCGGAGCCCAATTCTCCGGTCATTGCAGCATGGGAGATGAGGCACGAACACAATATTCCTCTGCTTCCGAGGAGCAGTACACCGCAGAATAAGATGTAATGAAAGAGTACGGCAAATATTCAGCCATAGCCTTTGAACTCCTCGTCATAATCTTTGCAGGAGTTTATGCAGGCTGGAAATTGGACACCTATATACCAAAAACAAAACCTCTCTTCACCGTAACGCTCAGCCTTTTGTCCATAGCCGTGGGGCTGTACGCCACCTTGAAGAAACTAACAAAAAAATAGATATGCAAAAACACCCATTGGCAGCTTACTTTTCAAAATTGAGTATCTTCGCAATATGCGTATGCTTTGTCTATTTATTCGCAGCACTCGCGCTGCCGAAAGAATTTTTCAGTCAAAACATACCATATTACGTAATCATGTTCTATGCCCTCACCGCCCTTTCATATTTGGCTCTCTATTTCTTGCCGCGAAAAAGGAAAGTGAACTTCGTACACATCTTTCTGATAAGCAAACTGCTCAAATTCCTAATCTATATAGGCGTTTTGGCATTGGTATATCTTTTCGGAGTGGAAACACAAGCCAAATTCGCAGTAAGTTATTTCATACTCTTTCTGCTTTTCCTTGTATTCGATACCGTAACCACCAATCGACTCTCGCGAAAGGAAGCAGAACGCGAAAAAGAAGAAGCAAAACAACAATCAAAAGCAAACGACAATGAATAAAAAAAACATATTGAAAGCCCTATCGATACTTTTACCGATCAGCCTCTTGTTTTCATGTCAGGAGGAAATAGAAGAGAACGACCTTCTTGAAGGAAAATGGAGAGAAAGCAGTGTTTTGAGCAATGAAGATGCCGAAGATTGTGAAAAACAATCCTATATGGAATTTTCAAAATACACTTATGAAGCCAAAGAACGCAAACAAGTAATCGTCAATAAATGTTCCGGTGATATAATCACAAATGCCTATTCCCTGAAAGGGGATACCATCATCACCGTTGATGATAAGCAGATAACCAAACGCTATATCATACGAACATTAGACCAAACGAAATTGACCTACATAGATAAAGACGGTATTTCATACACATATCTTCGCTGGTAAGCATGCTTCAACATTCCGGACTGTGGGGACTGTTCATCGGCAGCTTTCTTGCCTCCACCATACTGCCCTTTCCGAGTGAAGCCCTGCTGTTGGGCAATATCGCATTAGGCAATAATGTATGGCTGTGCGTTATTCTGGCAGGTATAGGCAATACATTGGGCGGCATGACCTCCTATTGCCTCGGTCGTCTCGGCAAATGGCAATGGTTGGAAAAGTGGTTCAAGGTAAAGAAAGAGAAAATCCTCACCGTACAACAAAAGATAAACCGATACAAATCCATAGCTGCCTTTTTCTCATGGCTGCCCATAGTCGGCGACCTTATAGCCATCACATTGGGCTTTATGAAAATATCCCCATGGAAAAGTTGCCTTTATATGGCAGTGGGACGCTTTGCCCGTTTCGCCGCAGTCGGCGGATTAGTCAAGCTCTTTTGAGGCAGTATTATATGGATTCGGTTTTAATATTCTTTTTATGGTAAAGAGCAAAAGCCTCTTCCCACCACAGCCAGACCGCCTGCAGCCGTTTCCTTATAGAGAGAAGGCAGGTCTTTACCCGTCTGCTTCATGGTTTCTACCACCTTATCAAAGGAAATGATGTGTTTGCCGTCCGACATCATGGCATAAAGATTGGCATCCAAGGCTCTCAGAGCCGCAAAAGCATTACGCTCTATGCAAGGCACCTGCACCAAACCGCAAACAGGGTCGCAAGTCAAACCCAAATGATGTTCCAAACCAATCTCTGCCGCATATTCTATCTGTTGGGGAGTACCTCCGAAAAGTTGGTTCGCCGCCGCTGCAGCCATGGAGCAAGCCGAACCCACCTCTCCCTGACAACCCACCTCCGCACCCGAAATTGAAGCATTTTGTTTAATCACCGTACCGATCAAACCTGCCGTTGCAAGAGAGCGAATGATTTGTTTATCCGTAAATTCGTGTTCCGTATTCAAATGATAAAGCACAGCCGGCACAACGCCGCACGAACCGCAGGTAGGAGCCGTTACAATAAGCCCGCCTGCCGCATTCTGTTCCGAAACGGCAAGGGCATACGACTGAACGAAACAACGACCCCTTAAAGAAGGCTTGTAACTCCTTGCCTTGGTATAGTAAGACATTGCCTTGCGTCTCAAACGCAGTCCACCCGGAAGAACACCCTCCTCATTAAGTCCCTCTTCCACGGATTGCTTCATAACGCTCAATACCTCCATAAGGTAATCCCAAATCTCATGCCCCTCAAACTCCTGCACATATTCCCAGAAAGTCAAACCATTCTCGTCCAAATACTTCAATACATCACCAAGACTGTGATGCGGATACACATTTCTTACCTCCGACTCCTCATGCACCTCTTCCTGAATAATCTTTCCGCCACCTATGCTGTAAATCACACGTCTGCCAATGCTCTCACCCGAAGCGTCAAAAGCCTCGAAACACATCGCATTGGGGTGAAGAGCCAAGAAAGTATCAGCTTTCCATATTATCTTGGTTCTTTCCCTGCCCAAAACATCAATCACAGCCTTATCCGTCAAGTGTCCCTTACCCGTAGCGGCAAGCGAGCCGAAGAGAGTAACCTCAAATCGTGCTGCATCGGGATAAGCTTTCAAAAACAATTCCGAAGCCTTCCTCGGAGCCATGGTATGGGAACTCGAAGGACCGAAACCGATTCTGAATATCTCTTTTATGCTTTCCATTTCTATTGATTTAAGTACACAAAACCAAACTTCTCCAAATCAATTCGGTTGAAAAAACGGCGAATGACAAAGACCGAAAGCCTCATAAGCCCGATAACACTAAACGCCATCTTCAACGAAGACAAAATTACAGAGATTTTCCGTAATGCAAATACCATTCCGATAATTTTTGCAGCCCAAAAGAAAATGCACACATTGATAAGCATTTAGCATAACGCCATTTGAGGAAAATAAATCGCCGAAAGAATTTTTGCTCTTGCTTATCAGTTGAAATGCTATTTGATTTTATAGTGATAGTTTAATCGTCTATTTGCGATAATTCGTACTCTATGGCACTTACGAAACCATCTTCTGCGAGTATTGCAAGGATTGCCTCTTTATTATAGTTGTTCTCCATATAACATCTAACGTTTTCCATTTGCCTTTTCCTACGTTCTTTCAAAGAGTTTGCGTTCAGATTGAATAACTCGATTGTTTTTTGGGCTTTTATGTCTTGGCTGTCCGATGGCTCTATCGTTCCATCGGCAGAAAACCTGAATCTGTTTTCAAATTCGTCCCTCACGGGATTGAGAATGTTGGTATAGCAGCATTCGGACTTGTTGTAATCATTTCTTTTGACATGTTTATCTTTGTAATCCGCACCAAAATGAGAATCTTTGACTGCCGCAATCATATTATTCCAACAGAAAGTCAAATCGGGAGCGAAATCTCTTTTGATGTAGTGGTCGATGTGCCTGTTGTCTTTCGTCAAATAAATTTCCGTATAACCGCAAAGGCAGGCTTGGTCTTCAATACATTGTTGCAAACAATCATTATATACATGACGGTTTGCCTCATAATGAATTTCTTCCCACTTCTTATGCTTCGCTTTGTTGAATGAGCGAAGAGATTGCGGCTCTTCGGATTTATTGATTTGTCTCATCTATACCTCTTCTTTTGGCTTCAATCATCAGATTTACCATATCTCTGTCGCTTGCTCCTATGATGGGCAACAATTTCCTGCGTAATGTGGTGTATTTTTCCAAATTACCTTCTCTGACAGCCTCGAAAGCCTCTTCTATGTCTTTTGCCACTGCGAGGTTTCTTTGGTTAGGCATATCGAAATAGTCGGTCATGATAAGGCTTGCCGGTTTGCCGTAAGTCTCAAAAGCTATCTCGATTTTATTGCCTCTGTCTATCGGAATGATTTGTTCTTTTTTGACATCTGAAAGGATTAAAGCGGAATGCGTCGATAGAAAGAACTGACAGTTTTTGAAGATTTCCGTCAATTTCATCACCACTTCCGATTGCCATTTAGGGTGAAGGTGCAGGTCGATTTCGTCAATCAGAATGATGCCTTCGCCATTGAGCGGATTTTCCAAGCCCGGGTTGGCAATGGCAAGCCGTCTTGCAATGTCGCATACCAAGGATAAGTAACACTTTTCGCCCTGAGACAACTGCGTGAACTCGATAACTTCATCATTCTTGTTGACAACCATGGCTTGATATGGTCGGCGACGGACACGCAATTCTGAAAAATCAGGAAAAAATGCAGCAACAGCTCTGCGTACGGCATCAAGATTGCGGTCTCTGTACTCTGGATTATCTCTTATCTGTTCATTCTCTATATCCTCCTGCTGTCTGTACCACTCGAAGAACGAGCGGAAATCGGCATTTCCGGACAAAGCATCTTTATAAACGTCCCAGATAACATATTCCGCCTTGTGCAATTTCACAGGTACATCGGCAATGGCTCTGTTTACGGGATAATACATTACAATCGGGATATTACCGCCTTGTCCGGCTCTTTTGACAATCTTTTCTGCAAGTTCAGACATCTGTTTCAGGTCGGTTTTGTCTGCACTTTGATGTTTTCGGATTGAAAATGCCTTATGTTTGTGGAGCGACCAAGTCGTTCCATCTCCTGTCGTGATTGATAACGAGCACGGAGTTCTGCTTCCGGATTTTATATCTGCGTCAAGAGGTGTGTTTCCTTTTGCATTAGGGGATTTCATGCGAGCTATAAACCATGATAACAGCATTGCAACGGATTCGAGTATGCTTGTCTTGCCGGCACCGTTGATACCGACAATTATATTAACCTTGGCATCCAAGTCGAAAAGGTCTAAATTCTCTATGCCTCTGAAATTCCGAATGTGTATGTCCAGTATCTTCATATCAATCTTGTGTTTTATACTTGGAATATGCAAAGATACTACTTTTTAATCACATAAGTAATGTTTTTACATCACTTTGCGAATGCAGTTAAGGCTGTTTTCGTGTCAAATTAGGATAAGGTATTTAGCGTAACGCCATTTGGGGAAAATAAATCGCCGAAAGAATTTTCTGAAAGGGCGTTTCGTGAAACCTTTTCGGCGTTTCAGTAAGGTGAGTTGCAAGTGTCGGAAAATCAGAGACTGAGAAAGAGTAGGGAAATGGCGTAAGTAGCAAGGGTTACAAGAATACCGCTTTTGAAAAATTCGCGGAAACTTATCTTTACGCCGAGTTTGTCGGCGGATTCTATGACTATGATATTCGCCATGGCTCCGAGGATTGTGGCATTGCCTGCAAGGGTGGAAGCAGAGGCAAAGCTAAGCCACAGGGTTTGTGAGTCGGCAGTTTGCAAGAGTGGCAACATAAGGACGGTATAGGGTACGTTGCTGAGGATTTGGCTCATCACAATACTGATACCGTGAATGCTTAAAATGCCTGCCAAGTCATCTTGCAGAGGGAGCTTAAACATAAAGTCCAATACGCCCGTATGACCTACCGCTCCTACGACTATGAAGAGCGAGGCGAAGAAAAGCAACAGCACCCAATCGACTTCTTTCATCAGTTCGGCAGGCTTGTGGTCGGAAAGCAATATGGCAAGTGAGGAAGCTGCCAAGGCGAGGACGCATAAGGGAAGGTTGAGGATTTTTCCCAAGAAGAAAGCTATCGTGAGCAGGAGGAAGATTACGGCAGAGGTGAGTTTGGGCTTTTTGAGCGTTGTCTTCATGCTTTCATGCTTCAAGGGTGTTTTGTCGGAGAAGTCTTTGCGATAGACAAATCGTATAACAACAACGATAATCAGCATTCCAAGCATGGAAATCGGCAGAAGGTGAAGCATGAATTCCGAATAGGTCATGCCGCTGTTGATGCCTATGAGCATATTTTGAGGATTGCCCGTCATGGTCATGAGACTGCCGGCATTGGAAGCAAGGATTTCTGCCATCAGGTAAGGCATAGGGTTAAGTCCCGAGCCTATACAAACGGATATGATGATAGGCGTGAATATCAGGACGACTGCGTCATTGACCAAGAAAGCAGATGCAATGCCGGTAATGAAGACCGTATAGACAAGAAGTTTGAAACGGCTTGTGGCAAAGAGCAGAATTTTGGACGCAGCTGCATCAAAAAAGCCGTCAGCCTTCAATACGGAAATCATTAACATCATTCCCAAAAGCAGGAATATGGTATTGAAGTCTATAAAGCTCACTGCCTCTTGAAAACTCACCACGCCGAAGCACAGCATTGCCACCGCACCGACAAAAGCCGCCGTCGGGCGGTCTATATTCAGCTTCGGCAATTTGGTAAAGATTATTCCGATATAGGTAAGTGCAAATATAATGGTAGCAATAAGCCCTGTACTCATGTCAAGCGTTTATTGCGGGAAACGCAATCCGTGTCCTGTTTATTGCTTGCCCAAAAGAGCGAACATATTCTTCTTGTATGCTTCGACGCCGGGCTGGTTGAAGGGATTGACACCAAGCATATACGCACTTAAAGCACAAGAAAATTCAAAGAAATAAAGCAAGCCTCCTATGCTTTCAGCGTCTATCTGCGGCACACACAACTTCACCTGCGGCACACCACCGGAGATATGAGCTTTTTGCGTTCCGCATTCTGCCTTTTGATTGATTTCATGCATGGAATGCTTCAAGAGGTAGTTCAAACCATCGAGATTTTTCTCCTCGTATGGAATTTCAATATGTTTATTGCTCTTTCCTACGCTTATAACGGTCTCGAACATCAGTCTTTCACCCTCTTGAACGTATTGTCCCAAGGAATGCAGATCCGCGGTGTCCAACATGCCGACTGGGAACAGCCCCTTGCCGTCCTTGCCTTCGCTTTCGCCGAAGAGCTGTTGCCACCAAGAGGAGAGATATTGCAGTTTGGGTTCATAGACGACAAGGATTTCCAATTTCTTTCCGCCTTTGTATAATATGTTGCGCAAAGCCGCATATTTCCAAGCGGGGTTTGCAATGCTTCTCTCTTCAATCAGGCGACTCCTCATCTTGCTTGCACCTCTCAACAATGCCTCCACATCTACGCCTGCCGCCGCCGCAGGGAAGAGACCCACGGGAGTGAAAACCGAAAACCTGCCTCCCACATCGTCTCTTATGATAAAACTCTCGTAAGCGTTCTCTCGGCACATCTGTCGCAAAGCCCCCTTATCTTTATCCGTTATTGCGATAATCCTATCCTTGGCTTCCTTTTTGCCATACTTCTTTTCCAAGGCATGACGCAGCACACGGAACGCCACGGCAGGCTCTGTCGTTGTGCCTGATTTTGAAATCACACAAAGACAATACTCCTTATGTTGCAACAATTCGAGCAAATCAGCCATATAATCTTCGGAAAGATTTGTTCCGGCGTAAATTATCTTGCAGAAATGCGACTTTCCGTAATTTGAGAATGCCGATTGCAGAGCGGAAATCACCGCCTTGGCTCCCAAATACGACCCGCCGATGCCCACAACGACCAATATTTCTGCTTTCTTCTGCACAAGCGTCGCCACTCTCCTCAATTCGTCAATTTGTTTACGGTCTGTGCTTACAGGCAAATCCCGCCAGCCCAAGAAGTCATCGCCTTCGCCTCCACCGTTACATACAAGGGAGTGAGCCTTTCGCACACTCTCCAAAACCTCTTCCGAAAACAGCTCTCCGGAAGCAAAACCGGTCAAATCAAATTCAAGTTCCATGATTACACAACTCTTGTTTCACCTGCAAAGATACAACAATCCCCCGAACAATGTTCAAGATTTTCAAATACAAAGCCCCTTTTCCCCACCTCATTACCCCGAAACCGACAGCCCGCCTCCCGATTTCAGACCCCTGAACAAGCAACCAAAACGATATTCAAATTAAATGACTACCTTTGTACCCGCAATACACAGCACAGCATCTCAAAAGAAAGGGATAAAAGAGCTAATCAAGTTAACAGAAGAATGAAAAATTGGAGTAGAGAGGAAACAATAATAGCTTTAATGCCTATTGCAAGATAGCATTCAAGAATAGTAGTAAACAACACCCTCTTATAATTCACTATGCTCAAATTCTCGGACGCACGCCAAGTGCTTTGAATATGAAGATTGGAAATATTGGAAGATTAGACCCCGAATTAAAAACACAAGGCATAAAAGGATTGACGCATGGAGCAAAGATGGAACAAGAAATATGGGACGAATTTTATGCCAATCCCGAAAGACTTGTATTTGAGAGTGAACGCTTGATAGCAAAGTTCTCTAAGAAAAATATAGAAGAGATAACCGATATAGATATTACTAATTTGCCAGAAGGAAAGGAGCGAGAGACAATCATAAGACAGAGAGTGAACCAATCCTTTTTTCGTTCTGTTGTAATGAGTTCCTATAATTACCGTTGCTGTATATCTGGCGTAGGAAATCCTCAGCTGTTGGAGGCTTGCCATATAGTGGATTGGACAACAGAAGTTGCGAATAGGACTAACCCAAAGAATGGTTTATGCCTAAATTCTTTCTTTCACAAAGCATACGACCAATATTTGTTAGCCATTACACCCGATTTCAAAATACTTCTTGCCGAGGAGTTAATAAGAAAGACTGCAAACTCTTTGTTCAAAACTTATTTGGAAAGAATAAACGGC
>URCX01000052.1 GCA_900546465.1 uncultured Bacteroidota bacterium
TCTTCGGTCTCCGCCTCGCCCTTTAAGTTTACCGCTTGATAATCTATTTACAGAGAACATAGAAGTAACATTGCATAAAATCAACTTATTACAAGCATAAACCCAATGCCGTTTTATTGATGCCGAATCCGCGTTGGGGGGATTTTTTCGGGATTTGAGAAAATTAAAACGGCGGCTTATAATGTCAGACGTATGGAAAATCCGCCTTGTGTGGTAGAGTTGGGGAAGGCATTGGATACGTAAGGAGTGTTGGCGGTCATTTCAAAATAGGCTTTCAAGACGATTTTTTCTGTAAGGGAGTACTCACCTGATAGGTTCAAGGTGAAGACTTTGGAACCTGAGGATATAAGGTTTATGTTTTGGTCTATCTTTCGCAATGTGGTCTTATTGATGTTTATTGCCAAGTCTGCTTTGACCAAGATGTCGCTTTTGAGTTGTCGGGTATTGGCTTCGCCCATTCGTATGTTGAGTTCTACATCTTTGAAACGGTAACCTGCTCCGATGACGTAGGAGGTGCGGCTTACTTCCGTGAGTTGCGAGTTGGAGAAAGAGAGAGAGAGGTTACGATCTCGGCGTACTTCAAAATTGGTTTGGAAACTGTTTTTGAGGTTCACGTCTATCTTGAAAAGGGGACTTAGTTGCTCGCTTATGCTTACTTGATCTATTATGTCTTTTGCAATGAAGTTGTTGCTTATTTGGTTTCTTACCCATTCGGTTCCGTAATCGTAATTCTTGTCAAGAGGGACACGATTGTCGGTTGTGAAGGCTCCTATATTATATTCGCAACTGTAATTGGAGGAAAGAGTGATGGAGTTTGCCCATTTCTTCACCCATTCGTTTTTACTCAAGCCCGTGTAACTTATTTTCCAATTAGGCATAGGCATTTTCAAGAACGGACTGAGGCTTTGGCTGGAGGCGTTTCCTCCGGTATAGGCTGCGAGGAATGCCGGTATGAGTACTTGTTGGCTCAAGGCTCCGTATCCGTCGGGATAGAGTATTCCTGTTACTGTGTCGGCTATCATTATGCCTGAATAGTCGGAATTGAACGCTGCGTTTTTGGCTGCCAATCGTTTTGCTATCTCGCTGCGGTTGGAAAGGAAGGTTGTGAATGTGCTGCTGATGTTATCTGCGTCCGTTCCTTTGAAAAGGGTAGGCAGGGCTATTATGGATATGCTGTATCTGCCTGTTCGCATAGGAGAAAGCGGTCCGTTTATTCTGTCGAACTCGGTATCGTATTTGTAATATGCGGAGAACATTTCGCTTTTGGTTCGTTTGAAGCTGATGTCTATGTTCAATTCTTTGAATGGTTCGACCTTTACTTGTGCGTTTATGGTCTCGGTGCTTTTCTGTATCAAGGCGGAGTTAAGCATACTGTCGGTACTCAACCATGAATTGTCGATGGCTTTGTCTATTATGGAGAGACTTTGCGAGCCGAAGACGAAAGGGAAGCCGGGGGCGAAGTTTTTATCCGGTGTCGTTCCCAACCATTTTGCAACAGGCATGAAGCCGGGTAAGGATGTGCCTTCGTTCAAACTGTAATTGACCGATACGGTTTTGATGCACGTTACAAAACGCAAGGAATAGTTCATCAGCTCTTTCATGAATTTGGCAGTGGCTGAAATGCTGTCAGAGGCTGTTGCGGTGGAATCCTTTTGGGCGTTTTTATTGTTTTGAAGTTTCATAGGTTTACGCGGTGTTCCGAAAGGGGTGTTTCCTTTTTGTGCTTCGTATGCCTTTTTGATTATAGGCACTTTGTTATACAGAGTGGATAGACTGAAACTTGTGGTTGCGGAAATTCGTCTTGCGTTTTCTATGTCGTTACCCAATGAACGGGTTGCCTCTGTCGAGGACATGAATTTGTATGTCCCGCTATAAGAAGCGTTCATTCTTACCCAATCCAAGTAAGGGAGTTTGTTTATAGGAACATTGACGCTTACTTTATAGTTTTGTGTGAATTGTTGAGCCCTGCCGAGTGCCATGACAGAAGTCCATACGGAATCTCTTTTCTCTTTGGTGTCTATTCTTCCGCGAGGTTCTTCTATGAGTGCGTTCACTGTTGCATCGTATTCAAACTTGATGTTAGATGTAAGGTCGTATTTGAAAGTGTAGGCTCTGTTCATATAGAACTGTTTATAGAAATAGGGTTCCATGATAACGAGACCTTGGCTTTTAGGTCTTAAAAGGGTTTCCTCAAAGTCTCTTACAACTTCTGTTCTGAAAGAGAAAGATTTCGGATAGTAGTAAAACGTAAAGTCTCTCAATATGGCAAAGGCTTTTTTCTTGAAGAGGGGAACCTTAGAGAATGGTTTCCAGCCTTTGGAGTTGACATCATATTGATAACCCAAGGAGCCTCTGTGTTGAGTCTTTGTATTATGGTCTATATCTACGTCTCTTGCATAAGTAGATGAGTAGGAATAGGAGGCGTTCCAGTTTTCTATGTCATAGAAGTGTCGTTTCAATGCTCTGTCGCCCAAACGGTCTTTTCTTATATTCATGAAATTGAGATTTGTGCGGCTGACATAATCTTGTACAAGGTGGCGTATGGAGTCTTTTTCCCGCTCGCTCCTGTAACTCATAAGGTCATTCTCCAATTTGACATCGGGATCGAGAGGGTTGTATTTCGGATTGCTTACGGATTGTGAGTAATCGAAATGAAGTGGTAGTCTTATGCCGATTTTCTCTGGGAAGAGTTTGCCGACTTCTATATTGGTTGCTACATCTATGGTACCGATATTGTCTTGTGATATTTCGGATATTTTTTGTTCTATGCCGCCAAAGCCTGCCGAACGATAGGAGGCGGAAACCGAAACATCGCCCAAATCCGCCAGATTGGCTCTTGCGAAGCCTGTTGCCGCCCAACCTCCGGAGCGATTGAAGTCTGTCAATCGTAATTCGTTTATCCATATTTCTGCCGATTTAGGCAGCATATCGTCATCGTCGTTCAGGCTTTGCTTCTTGGGATTTCGAATTCCTATCATGATGACCTTTACACCTGCAATATTGGGTGTGCCGAGTACGGTCATCTTTCTGCCTTCATAATTCTCATAATATGGTATGGTGGAACTGACTGTTTGGTCGTTGGAACGGATTCTGGCATTTCGGTTCTCTTTCACTTTTACGAGTTGCTCCAAATCTATATCCAATTCATTGTCCGGCGACCATATTGCTTCGCGATTGCTTGCTCCAACGTACCATGGAGTGAAAGTCAAAGGTACTTCGTATTCGTAATAGTTGTTGGTAAAGTCTGTTCCAAGTCTTATGAACAAAGAAAGGTCGCCTTTCTTATAATCGTCAAACTCGTTTATTTTCTCGGCATGAACAAACATCTTCAAACGTTTGTATTGCCGCATGTCGAAATCGGTTGTCTTATATATGGCTCTTGCGTCGCCATCTCCGAGTTCCCGAACTTTCAGACTTTGTGCCTGTTCGTTCATATTGGTTACGGAAGTCGTGCTGATTAATTTCTCTTGCTCTATTCCGGGTGGAATAACGTATGGAATAGGGCTTCGCATTCCGTTTTCTTCATAGTTCACTGATGCAACAGTAAAGGTGGTATTCTCACTTTGAGTTCCGCTCGGATAAATTCCCGGGGTGAGAAGATTATCCGTATATTTTCTCCACTCTCCGCTTACGAGCTCGAATGTTCCGAATCTCAAAATAACAGGTTCTTCAAAGTCCCTTAGGAATACCCGCATGAAGCGAATGGATTGATAACCGTGAATATCGCCGACGGTTCTGTTCGGTTCTCTTATCGGGATTTTGAATTGATACCATTTGCAGTCTGTTGTTCTGCCGTTAGGCAATGATATATTGCGTGCTTCCTGTATATCGGCAATGTGATTTTTGCCGACAACCATATTTTCCGGCGTAAGGTCTATCACATATTCGTAATAGTTTTCGGCTTCCGAAAGAGTGTTGTCCTGATTTATGTCTTCAACATTCGGCAAGGACGATGACTGCGAACTGTATTCGGAATTATCCGAGGCTATAGATGAATTGCCTTCTGCTCCGTTGTATTTCTTGTAGCGTTCCAGTATTTTGGCATTCGTTTGGTCGTAATGCTGACTTCTGAAATACATAAAATCATCTGCCGATGGGTCTGCTATAAGACGTTCGTATGCGTCTTGCTCCAACTGTTGGCTTGTAATTTCCAAAAATCTTGCGAAAAAAGTTCTTTCATCGGCAGATGACAATCCGTCATATCCAACATCCTGATATTGTCTTGCCGATGGGTCGTTACTGAATGCGTTTACGATGGATTGCAAACGAGGAACCCGACCCCAGATTGTTGTGTCCATATCGGCAACTTCCGCAGTTGTCGGCAATCCGTTCTCGAAACTCTTTCTGCCATCTCTCAATATGTCTTCGGAAACCTCCCCAAGATTGAAATAGAGCTTTCCTCCACTATGCTGAGGATTGTCTATGAATGGATCCATTACCCAAAACTCAATGTATTCGATGTTTGCAGCTTCAAAATCCGTCGTTTCCAATTTTCGCATTATACCTCCCCAACGCGTTGATGGGGAACGCAAAGAGCCGTCCGGCATAAGTCCGGCGGAATACGCAGATGTGGTGTCGTAATTATAAGGTCCTCTTTCCGAAGGGTAGAAAGCAATATTAAACTCTCGGACATTGGGATTCTGTCCTTGCTGCATCTGTTTATTAGGGTGGAATTCTTTTTCCGATATAGCCCTTGTATAAGCATGCGAACGGTCATCTGAATTGATATTCGAGGGTGGAGATCTATAGAAGTTGTCATCTATATAATACCATGCCAATTTGGCTCTGTTGAAACCGTAAGTCAAGCCAAGGTCTTTGCGAGTTTCCGGAAAAAGAGGCTGAGCGGTATTATAATCTTGGGGTGTTGATGCAAGGAACCACGAACTCACGGCTTTCAAATCATAAGAACGTTTTGCCGATTCAAAATCGTCTATGTATGCAGTACCGGTTTTGCCAATCACTCGCGGATTTCCGGGAATGAAATGTGCGAACTCTCCGCTGAAATTGAGTATCGATGGCGCTTTTGTTTGATAAAACGGCAACAAATCCACCAATTTGGTAAGCCAAGGGATTTCTTTTCGGTAGTTTATGTCGAAACCCCAAAGCGTATTGCTGGTCGGCTCTTCTTTATAGTTTACTTTCTGAGTTATCGGGCTTTCATGGAGATTCATAAAGGTTGCTCCGAGTGTGAAATCCTTGTTTATTTCGTAGTTTGCTCTCAGTCCGAACATACGTTTGGTTACTGCACTGAACACGGAGTTCGCTTCCGTTGATACAGTTATCGGAGTGCCGGAGTTCAAGTAGCCTTGATTGATTATTCTAACCCTTCCCATTGCATAATCCACCGTATAATCTGTTCCTTCCGTCAATGTTATTCCTCCTGCCATTACTCTGACTGAACCTTGCGGCACATTCATCGAACCAAGCGATATTTCTGAACCGGAGGAAGACTTATACCGTCCTTCGAGATAGAATTTATTCTGATTGGGATATTGTTCGGCTTGCGACTTTGTAAGAGTGTAGAGAGAGTCAAAGCAATATTTATTCGCCAATTCCTCATTATCCAATGTTTCTCGCAAGTCCTTACCGAACGGTTCAACGGTTGGGAAATATATAAGAGCCTTATCTTTCTGTATTGTTCCTCCGTTGGCAGCTGCATTGTCAATAAAATCGAATACTCCGTCAGGATACATATTCTGATTATTATCCATTCTATCCAATCCGAAGACCTGCAAAAGCGGAATACCCTCTTTGTTCCCTTCTCTGAAATATCCGGTTTGCACTCCGTCCTCATCGGCTTGATATAATATGTTCAGACGGAAGTCTTCTTGCGAAATCTGATAGGCTTGCGGCAAACGATAAACGTTTTTCATCATTAAACGCCACATAGGGTTGCGAACATTCAAAGAAGAGCTTTTCAAAAGTTTCACAACCAAAGTATTCGGATCGGTAATTCCTTCATCTGAGAACTCTCCCACCTGATAAGTGGTTGTATCACCCACTATCTGATAACGAAACGCAACTGCAAGCACTTGATCTGCCGCTAGCGATTGCGTAAGCGAAATAAAACCGAGTTTGGGGTTGAGTGTATATTCGGAAGGAGAAAGTTTACGGGCACTTTCCACCTTTTCATAATTCTGTCCCGATACAAAACCCAAGCCTTGCAAGTAAGAACTTATGGCATTTA
Organism: uncultured Bacteroidota bacterium; assembly: GCA_900546465.1. Taxonomy (GTDB): domain Bacteria; phylum Bacteroidota; class Bacteroidia; order Bacteroidales; family P3; genus Onthomorpha. Next base: position 6,188 of record URCX01000052.1, read on the forward strand.
TGCTTCTTATGGTATTAACGTTCACAACGTCCAACAATCTGTTTGAAAGATACTGATCCGGCAACTCTCTTGCTCCCGGAATTTCAATGGAAGGATTTTGCCCATAAGGTTTCGCTTCTCCCAAATCGGCAAAGGCTGCGAGGTTTCTGTTATTGGTTACCGCAGCTCCTATATTCGTTCTCCAGACTTCAATTTTGGTGATTATTATATTCGAGTTTATTATAGGCAAAGTACTCATTGCCTTATTGTAATTGTCATAGAAATATTGGGAAAGGAAGAAATGTCGATTATCATCGTAATCATACGCCTTGAAATTAAATTCCTGCATTTGAGCTCCCCCTTGAACTGTAACCGTACTTGATTCGGACTTCTGTTGAGAGAAGACTGCGTCCAAGGTAAGGTTACCGAATTTCAATTTTGTCTTGACACCAAACAAGGATTGACTGCCTTGAATAAGGCTTAGCGGTAAAGGAAAACTTATATTGCCTGCTTCCAACAACTGAATAATATCATCTTCCTTTCCTTCGTACTTCAACTTCAACTCATTCTCGAAATCGAATGTCGCTTCGGTATTGTAATTAAAATTAAGGTTGATTGCCGTTCCTATTTGAGCCAGCACATTCAACTGAAAGTTCATGTCAAAATCCAAAGCAGTCGTACTCCTTTGACTTTCACTCAAAGCAAGGTTTTCATTGCGATTATTAACCACTCCGAACTTTATCTCCGCACTTCCGCTCGGACGTATATCTATATTTTGCCCTCCGAAAATGGTTTCAAACAGTTCGCTGTTCACTTTAAGTTGCGGAATAAGATTTCCAAGCACTCCATCATCGGACGAACTAAGCATTTTGGAAGTCTGAGAACGGCTTTTCCAATAATCGTCTATCATCTTATCCATATCGTAGTTCTGATATTCCGAGAAAGATAGCACTTTCCTTTCTATGACAATATCGCCTACTTTCTTCAAAAGCACGTATTCGTTACTGCTTTCGTCATATTCTACGCTTGTCTTTATGTTTTGCGGGGAATTAAGGTATAAAGGACTGCCGACACTGTCGTTTATGGAATATCGCAAGCTGTCGCTCTGAGCATGCAATATGCCCGCAACAGAAAGAATGACCATGGTAAAAAGTACAAACTTCAAACGCAAGAATCCGTTTCCCAAAAACTTCATCGGTATCTCCACCAACTTATAAAATTTTCAACGCCAAGCGTATCAATTCCTCGACACCGTAATCCGATTTTTCTTTCAGAATTTTGTCCAAAGCCTTTTCGATTAGCACTTTGTTGAAGCCAAGCGTTTGTAGTGCTAATAACGCTTCCTCTTTGTTTTTATTGTTGCTTTGAACTTCCACATTCGAGACTTCAAACTTGGAAAACGTATCTTTTAAGTCTATTATCACCCTTTGAGCCGTCTTAATACCTATTCCTTTGACTGCTTTTATTGCATTCACATCCTCTTTCACAACAGCACGAATAAGTTCATCGGAATTCAAAGAAGACAACATCATTCTCGCCGTATTAGCTCCTATTCCGTTAACCGAAATCAACGCCCTGAATACCGCTCTTTCTTTTTTTGAAGAGAAGCCGAAAAGTAATTGAGCGTCTTCTCGCACTATATGATGTACGAACAGCCTTCCGCTGCTTTTGTCTTTCAAGTCTGTATATGTCGTAAGCGATATTTCGACCCTGTATCCGACAGATGAACAGTTTACGACAATATATGACGGCGTTATTTTCTCAAATTTACCCTCCAAAAACTCAAACATAAATCTCTATTTTGCCACAAAAATACAAATAATCGGCAAGTTTGCAAGCCGTGAGAAGAAAATAAAATCAGCGAAAGCCTGATTAAACGGAAAAACATCAGTAATTTTGCCGACAGAAACAAAACTAACGATAGAGAAAAATGTCAGTTGCAAAAGCAAATACAAAAAGGATAACGGTCAAGACCTTGCAATCCATGGCAGACAGAGGCGAGAAGATTGCAATGCTTACAGCATACGACTACTCCATGGCAACCTTGGTCGATATGGCAGGAATAGATGTGGTATTGGTAGGAGACTCTGCCGCCAATGTAATGGCAGGTTACTCAACCACCTTGCCCATAACGCTTAATGAAATGATATACCATGCATCAAGCGTAGTGCGTGCCTGCAAGAGAGCTTTCGTTGTGGTGGACTTGCCGTTCGGAACTTACCAAGGCAATTCCAAAGAAGCACTTTGTTCAGCCATAAGGATAATGAAAGAAACAGAAGCCCACGCCGTAAAGATTGAAGGTGGTGAAGAAATACTCGAATCCGTCAAAAGAATTTTATCTGCAGGGGTTCCTGTGATGGGACATTTGGGTTTGACTCCCCAATCCATCAACAAATTCGGTTCTTACTCCGTTCGGGCAACAGCCGAAGCCGAAGCCGAGAAACTCATTCGAGACGCCCATCTTTTGGAAGAGGCGGGCTGTTTCGGTTTGGTACTGGAAAAAATTCCTGCAAAGCTCGCAGGTCGCATAGCATCTGAACTTCGCATACCTGTAATAGGAATAGGAGCCGGAGCAGAAGTAGATGGTCAGGTTTTAGTCTTGCATGACATGTTGGGAATAACACAAGAGTTCACCCCTCGTTTCCTCCGCCGCTACTTAAACCTCGGAGAAGAGATAACAACCGCCATAGGAAAGTACGTAAAAGATGTAAAAGACATGGACTTTCCTAACGAAAACGAACAATATTAGAAAACAGCTCTTTCGTTTGCAGATTGCTGCAAATCAGATTGCTGAACAATAATAGGGGCTTGCCGTTTATACATTTTGGCAAGCCCTTTTATTATTTTCTTTCACTTAACACAAACGCCGAAAGACTGAAAGGTGTCTTAGCAATACACAACAAAAAATTCAAAAGCATGAGAAGATTTATTATTACCCTCGCTGCATGTTTGAGTGCAGGCGTAATGTTCGGGCAAATCCAATTTACGGACATCAATCCCGACGCAGTAGTAACAGGAGACCTTGAAATGGGCTATCCTATTTCGGTAAGCGTAGGCAATCAAAACCCTTCGGAGACACAGTTCTATGTGCAGAATTATTGGGAGTACGCTTCGTCGTATATTGCCGTATTTGGAACGGGAGCAAGCGTTGTTGTAACTAACAGCAACGTATTTAGTGCAGGTTTGGTTACTCTTTTATCGGAAAGAACCGAAATCGGCAGCAATTCCAACTGGTCTGCTGAGACGTTCCCTGTGCTTCATGACCCTGACGAATACACAACGTGGGTAGGGCAAACAGGCTATGCCGGTTTCAAGGTGCAATTCGGCAGCAATATCTATTACGGCTGGATTAAACTTTCGGCGAATAATGACAAAACATTCACTGTCTACGAATATGCCGTCGAAACCACAGCAGGCAAAGCCATTGCAGCAGGCGACAAAGTCGGCAGCAGCAGTATTGTAAGCATCAAGACAAACAATCTGACACTCTATCCCAACCCTGTTTCCGAACGTTTGACAATCGATTTGCCGGAGGGAGCAGAACAAATGACGATTTGCGACATAACAGGCAAAGAAATTATTTCTTTCAAGGCTGAAAGCAGCATGCAAACCATTGATGTCAGCAACTTAACCACAGGAACTTATCTTTTGAAGGTACGAACCCAAAGCGGAATAAGCACAAAGAAAATCATCATCCGTTAGAAAACCCATCATCAAATCATACCCGACAAACCCGAAATATGCGGTTTGTCGGGTATCTGCTTTTCAGGCACTTGCCCAAACGCCCTTTCAGAAAATTAAAAGGCCGAAAGAAAAAATTAGAACGGCGTTTCAATCACAACGAATCGGCGTTTGAACAAAATACTATCGAAATGCCGTTTCTGCAAAGCATTTTTTTCAATGAAGAACAGGCTTAAAATGAATTGGAAAAGTTTTATTGTTTCTTTTCCTTGAAAGTACTTTGTAATTAGCCGCCTTTTTCGTACTTTTGCAGTTTGATTCAGGCTTTCTCTCTCTTTGCAAGAAAAGAGGGTGGGAAGGAATGAGAATTGCTTGAAAAGGAATAAGTACACTGAAAGAGATATGGAAAAAAGCAAAATAGGCTTGGATTTTACGAAAGTGGCTTACGCAAAGGAGCTTGCGAAGACCATTTCCGATCAGGTGCAGGATTTTGTGGACGGTTATTCGACCGTTGCCTGCGAGAGGACGTTATGCCGGTTGATGGGCATAGACGGGATTGATGAAAGCGGCGTTCCATTGCCGAACGTCTTGGTTGATTATTTGAAAGATAAGGGTATGCTTGCCAACGGAGTATTGCCGGTGTTGGGAAATGCCGTTATGCAGACGGGAAAAACGCCTGACGAAATTGCGGAGGCGGTTTCCAAGGGATCTTTGGACCTAAGTACTCTTCCGCAGGGCGATGCCGAAAAAGCGAAAGCGGCTTTGCAGCCTTTTATCGACCAATCTATGCAGAAAATTTCGGCGAACAGAAGACGCAGGGAGAATTACATTGCAACCATAGGAGAAGGCAGAAAGCCTTATCTATATATTATTGTTGCGACAGGAAACATCTATGAGGACGTTGTGCAGGCTCAGGCCGGTGCAAGACAGGGTGCCGATATTATTGCGGTTATCAGAACGACGGGACAGTCGCTTTTGGACTACGTTCCTTATGGTGCAACAACCGAGGGCTTCGGAGGTACTTTCGCAACGCAGGAGAATTTCCGTATAATGCGTAAGGCGTTGGACGAAGTCGGCGAGGAGGTCGGTCGTTACATCAGATTATGTAACTATTGTTCCGGTTTGTGTATGCCGGAGATAGCTGTGATGGGTGCTTTGGAGGGTTTGGATGTGATGTTGAACGATGCTTTGTACGGTATCTTGTTCAGGGATATCAATATGCAAAGAACGCTTGTCGATCAGTACTTTTCAAGAGTAATAAACGGTTTTGCTGGTGTTATAATCAACACAGGAGAGGATAATTATCTTACAACTGCAGATGCTTTCGAGGAAGCACATACCGTTTTGGCTTCCGACCTTATAAATGAACAGCTTGCCTTTGCAGCAGGTCTGCCTGAGGAGCAAATGGGATTGGGACATGCCTTTGAGATGACACCGGATTTGGAAAACGGTTTCCTTTACGAGTTGGCTCAGGCTCAGATGATAAGGGAGATATTCCCGAAAGCTCCTTTGAAATATATGCCTCCGACAAAATTTATGACCGGAAACATTTTCCGAGGACATATTCAAGATGCTTTGTTTAATGAAATATCGATATGGACAGGTCAGGGATTGCAACTTTTGGGTATGATGACCGAGGCAATCCATACTCCGTTCATGTCCGATCGTTATTTGTCAATAGAAAATGCCCAATACATTTTCAAGAATATGAGAAATCTCGGAGATGATGTGGAGTTTAAGAAAGACGGTATCATGCAAACAAGAGCGAGAAAGGTATTGGACGATGCCATTGCTTTGTTGGAAAGAATGACGAAAGAGGGTCTGTTCTCTGCATTGGAGAAAGGTATATTTGCAGACATAAAACGTCCGCGTAACGGCGGAAAAGGATTGGCGGGAGTGTTTGAAAAAGGTGAGCATTACTACAATCCGTTTATTGGTTTAATGAAAGGAAAAGGAGGACAACAATAATGAGCGGCGG
>URCX01000053.1 GCA_900546465.1 uncultured Bacteroidota bacterium
GAAAACAAGATTAAAAACATACTTCATCATCTCTGTAATTCAAATTAAGGATTAAGCATCTGCAAAGATATGAAAAACCTTTCATTCTCTTTCCGACACCGTTTCTGCATTATTCCTCGGGGAATAAATCGTACCTTTGCAAACCAAAACAAGCCATATCATGAAACAATCATACGCAGGACACATTGCAATAATAGCAGTTAACCTCATTTTCGGTTTCAATACCCCTATAACCAAATCCGTTCTTGATTCCCAATATGCCATTTCTCCTCTTGCATTGACTTTTATGCGATTTGTGGGAGCGACACTTGTCTTCTGGATTGCAGCCTTTATGTTCAAAGCTCCGAAAGCAAGTAAAAAAGATATTCTGATAATGATTATTGCATCTCTTTTGGGCATTTCGCTCAATCAGATGTGCTTCGTGGTAGGACTGTCATCGACCTCGCCGGTCGATGCCTCCATTGTGGTTACACTTACACCGGTTCTGACAATGATTGCGGCGGCAATATTCCTGCGAGAGCCTATAACCTTTCTCAAGGTCTTGGGAGTGATGATAGGTTGCAGCGGAGCCTTGTTACTAATCCTCACTTCGGCAAACCAATCCTCGGTTGCCGGTTCATGGAGCGGCAATTTGTTCTGTCTGCTCAGTTGCATAGCTTACGCCCTATACCTTACATTATTCAAGAAACTCATTCAACGAAATCATCCTCTCACTCTTATGAAATGGATGTTCCTATTCGGTTCGTTCATGGTGTTTCCTGTTTGTTACAAGCCTCTTTCGCAAGTACCCTTTGCCGCACTTCCGGCAAGTCTGTGGCTGAAAATAGCTTATGTCATACTTGCCGCAACCTTTGTTACCTATCTTCTCATACCTATAGGGCAGGTAAGACTCCGCCCGACTGTTCTTTCAATGTACAATTATCTGCAACCGATAGTAACAACTCTCGTTGCCGTTCTTATGGGCATGGGTACGTTCGGTTGGCACAAAGCCTTGGCAGCCGGATTGGTCTTCTTGGGCGTATATGTCGTAACTCAAAGCAAGTCTCGCAAGCAAATGGACGCAGAAAAAGCAGAAAAAGAGAAATTAACCGACTGAAAGCCTCTCGGAAAGAATACACGGAATTGTTCGATTTTGTATCTTTGCAGGCGAAAATCATAAATCAATAAAACACAATAAGAAATGAGGAAAACAGTAATGTCATTACTCGCAGCAGGCATGCTATTTGCTGCATGCAACAAGCAAGACAATGCGGACAATCCGCTTTTGCAGAAATGGGATACCCCGTTTGAAACGGCACCTTTCGAGAAGATAAAGCCGGAACATTATCTGCCTGCATTCAAAGCGGCAATAGAGCAACACGACAAGGAAATCCAAGAAATCGTTTCCAACAAAGAAGCCGCAACATTCGATAACACCATAGCGGCTTTGGAGTTCAGCGGTCAGTTGCTTTCCCGCATTCAAGGCGTTTACTTCAACATGTTGGCAGCCAACACAAGCACCGAATTGCAAAAGGCACAGGAAGAAATAGGTCCCTTGTTGGCTCACCATTCCGACAATGTTTCCATGAATGCAGAGCTGTTCAAGAGAGTGAAAGCGGTATGGGACAACAAGGATAAGCAAAATTATACCGACGAACAAAAGGCTGTATTGGAGAAAGTCTATAAAAACTTCGTTCGCAACGGTGCTTTGCTTGACGCAAACAAACAAAAGGAATTGAGAGAAGTCAATAGCGAACTTACAAAAGTCGAAGCCAAATTCGATGCCAACCTTTTGGCAGAGACAAAGGCTTACAAACTTGTGGTAGGTAAGAAAGAGGATTTGGCAGGACTGCCACAAGGCGAGATAGACAAGGCAGCGGCTTTGGCAAAGTCCACAGGCTTGGACGGCAAATGGGTTTTCACCCTTGACAATCCTTCATTCATTCCGTTCGTTACTTATGCCGCCAATCGCGAACTTCGCAAGCATATATTCGAAGCAAGAATCAATCGTTGCAATAAGGGAGGAGCAACAGACAACAATGCTTTGGTCGCAAAGATGGCAGAGTTGAGAGCAAAGAAAGCCGATATCTTGGGATACGAAACCTTTGCCCATTATCAGTTGGAGGAAAGAATGGCAAAAACACCCGATAAAGTATTCAAACTATTGGAGGACTTGCTTTCTTACTCCGTTCCCGTGGCTAAAAAAGAAGCCGCAGAATTTCAAAAGCTCCTCGATAAAGACGAAAAAGGAGCCAAACTCGAAGCATGGGACATGTATTACTATGCCGAAAAGGTGCGTCAACAAAAATATGACTTCGATGCAGAGCAAACACGCCCTTATTTTGAAATCGACAACGTAAGACAAGGTTGCTTTGAAACCCTTACAAAGCTATACGGCATCAGTTTCACCGAGAGAAAAGACATTTCCGTTTATGCAGAGGACGTAAGAGTATTCGAAGCCAAGAACGAAAAAGGCGAACACGTAGGAATATTGTATTGGGATCCATTTACAAGAGACTCCAAGCAATCCGGAGCATGGTGTAACGAATATCGCGGACAATATCGCCAAAACGGCAAGAACACAACCTGCATAATCACAGTATGTTTCAATTATGCGAAAGCACCGAACGGAAGAACGACCCTTACGGCAGATGAAGCCGCAACCGTATTCCATGAAATGGGACACGCAATTCACCAATTACTTTCCGATTGCACCTATCCTTCGGTATCAGGAACCAATGTAGCAAGAGACTTTGTAGAGTTACCATCACAAGTATTGGAACACTGGTGCTTCGAACCGGAAGTTTTGGCAATGTATGCAAAGAACGAGAAAGGCGAAGTGATACCGGAAGCACTTCTATCCCGCATGAAAGCCGTCGGAACATTCAATCAAGGATTTGCATTCAGCGAAATATTGGCTGCATCTTACCTTGACATGTGCTTCCACTCCATAAAAGCCGGAGAAAAAGTCAATACACAGGAATTTGAGAAAGCCGCAATGAACAAAATCGGCATGATAAGTCAAATCCCTCCTCGTTACCGTTCCACATACTTCTCTCACTGCTTCGGCGATGGAGGATACAGTGCAGGTTACTACTCCTACACATGGAGCGAATGGTTGGATGCCGACGCATTCGAAGCATTCAAGGAAGCCGGAAACATATTCGACCCTGCCACTGCTGCCAAATTCAAAATCCTTTTGAGCAGCGGCTCGACCAAAGACGCAATGCAGTTGTACAAAGATTTCAGAGTAAGAGAACCAAATATCAAAGCATTATTGAAAAACTGCGGAATGTCGAAATAAACCCATATTTCGCTTCTAACAACAAAAGAATAGCGGTCGGCTTTGCAGCTTACCACTCTTCTTTTTACACTTTTCATTTTCATGAATATAGCAAAGACCGCAAATACAACGCCCTTTCATGAAAACTGAAACGCCGAAAGAATTTCATAGAACGCTGTTTTAATTTTCTGAAAGGGCGTTTTAATCACAGCGAAAGGGCGTTTGGGAAAGTTCTTTCAGGCTTGGTGGAAATATTATCCTTTTTTGCTTTGCTGCAAGTGAAAGAATGAGGCATGGAAGCGGTATGTGTAAAAAAATGAGTCTTTGTTTTGTGTATTCAAAGATTTGTCATATCTTTGCGAATTGTAAGTAAGATGTCAAGAAAATGAATTCGTATTTGTTTTCACTTATCATTTACAGGACGTTCCTCAACATCAAGGAGAGGGATTGCTTCCTTTTGCCTTAATACACCGTCTTACGGCGAATTTGAATTTGAAATTCGTATTATTCATTATTATAAACAATTAAAAGATAGTATTTATGGAATTACCTTTTGCAGAGTCTTGGAAAATCAAGATGGTAGAGCCTATAAAGAAATCCACTCGTGAAGAACGTGAAAAGTGGTTGGAAGAGGCTCATAACAACATTTTTATGTTGAAATCGGAACAAGTTTATATCGACCTTTTGACTGATTCGGGTACAGGTTCGATGTCAGATCGTCAATGGGCTGCCATGATGATGGGTGATGAGAGTTACAGTGGCGCTCGTTCGTTTTTTGATTTCAAAGAGGTGGTTAACAGAATTACGGGCTTCAAGTATGTTATCCCAACTCATCAGGGTCGTGCTGCCGAGAATGTTTTGTTCTCTTACCTTGTGAAAGAGGGAAATGTTATCCCCGGTAATGCTCACTTCGACACCACAAAAGGGCATATAGAAAGCAGAAAAGCTTTTGCAATAGATGTAACAACGGACGAGGCAAAGGATACTCAGTTGGAGGTGCCTTTCAAGGGAAATGTTTCTTTGGAAAAGTTGGAAAAGATTTTGAAGGAGAATAAAGGCAATGTGCCTTTTATGGTTTTGACTGTTACGAACAACACCGTCGGTGGACAACCTGTCAGCATGAAGAACATTCGTGAGACTTGCGAACTTTGTCATAAGTATGGCGTTCCGGTGAACATGGACTCGGCTCGTTTTGCCGAAAACGCATATTTTATCAAAACTCGTGAGGAAGGATATGCCGATAAATCAATCAAGGAAATTGCAAAAGAGATGTTCTCTTACGCCGACTGCATGACCATGAGTGCAAAGAAAGACGGCTTGGTGAACATGGGAGGTTTTATTGCTACTAATAAGGAAGACTGGTATGAGGGAGCGAAGAAGTTCTGCATTCCTTTTGAAGGTTTCTTGACTTATGGCGGTATGAATGGTAGAGATATGGCTGCCTTGGCTGTGGGTTTGGATGAGAATACAGAGTTCGATATGCTTGATACCCGTATCAGACAAGTACAATATCTTGCAAAGAAATTGGACGAATATGGTATCCCTTACCAAAGACCTGCCGGCGGACATGCAATCTTTGTTGATGCGGATAAAATCCTTACTCACGTCCCTAAGCAGGAGTTCCCTGCACAGACGTTGACATGCGAGCTTTATTTGGAAGCAGGTATCAGAGCTTGTGAAATAGGATACATTCTTGCAGATAGAGACCCTGTTACGAGAGAAAATCGTTTCGGAGGCTTGGATTTCGTTCGTTTGTGTATCCCTCGCCGTGTTTATACCAATAATCACATGGATGTAATTGCCGCAGCATTGAAGAATGTTTACGATAGAAGAGAAAAGGTTACTCGCGGACTTGAAATAACATGGGAAGCCGAATTGATGAGACACTTCACCGTACAGTTGAAACGTTTGGGTAAATAATTGCAACTTGAAACGTTTCGTACGTAATACTTGCAAAGGCAGGGGCAACGCAAAACCCCTGCCTTTGTTTTGAAGATGGGAAAGGGTAACAAAGACTTTGAAAAGAAGTGAAGCCTCTAATTTGAAAGGCTTTCAAACCGGAGTGGAAAATAAAAAGCGGAAAAGGCGTTCCCAAGTGAAAGAAACTTGCTATCTTTGCCGGAATTTTAGACGGAGAAAAAATAAAAAACAATATAGATATGACAGCAAAAGATGTTGTAAAGAAAGACGATGTTGTAATCAAGTTCGTCGGAGACTCCGGCGATGGAATGCAGCTGACCGGTACGCTTTTCTCGGACACATCGGCCTTAGATGGCAATGATATAGCCACCTTTCCCGATTATCCGGCCGAGATAAGAGCTCCGCATAATACTGTGGCAGGTGTATCGGGTTTCCAAGTTCATATAGGAAAGAAGATATATTCTTCCGGAGACAAGGCAGATGTTTTGGTGGCAATGAATCCTGCTTCCTTGAATGCAAACTTGAAATGGGTGAAAAAGGGAGGCATAATCATTGTTGATGCTGATACTTTCGAGGAAGGTGCAATAGAAAAAGCCGGATATACTTCCAACCCCTTGGAAGACGACAGCCTTTCCAATTACAGACTTATCAAAGCACCGATAACAAGTCTTACCATAGAGGTAGTAAAAGACATTTTCACGGATAGAAAAGCTGCTTTGAAATGTCGTAATATGTTTGCCTTGGGAATGATATTCTTTATCTTCGGCAAAAGATTGAAACATACGGATGCTTATCTTGAAAAGAAATTTGCAAAGAAGCCTGATGTGGTCAAGGCAAACAAAGAAGTAGTCAGAGCCGGTTACAATTTCTGTGAGAATACCGATGTGATGGAAGCACAAGTGGAGGTTCAGCCTGCACAAATGCCTAAGGGTAAATACAGAAACATCACAGGTAATGTGGCAACAGCTTGGGGACTTTTGGCAGCTGCCGAGAAAGCAGGCTTACCGCTCTTCCTCGGTTCTTATCCCATCACTCCGGCGACGGATATCATGGTGGAATTGGCAAAGCACAAATCTTTGGGAGCAAGAGTCTTTCAAGCAGAAGACGAAATAGCGGGTATATGTTCTGCAATAGGAGCGTCTTTTGCAGGAGTTATGGCATGTACATCGACTTCCGGTCCCGGACTTTCTTTGAAGAGTGAAGCAATTGGCTTGGCAGTCATGGCTGAATTGCCATTGGTGATAGTAGATGTTCAAAGAGGCGGTCCTTGTACGGGTTTGCCGACAAAGACAGAGCAAGCCGACCTCGGTCAGGCACTCTTCGGCAGAAACGGAGAAGCACCTTGCATAGTTTTGGCAGCATCTTCGTCAGCCAACTGCTTTGATTGGGCATTTGAAGCGGGACGTTTGGCATTGGAATCGATGACACCCGTAATTTTACTTTCGGACGGTTACCTTGGAAACGGCTCACAGTTGTTCAGAATACCGAAAATGGCAGACCTTCCTAAGATAAATCCGCCGTTTGCAAAACCTAACGACCCTGATTATGCACCTTACAACAGAGATTCGGAAACTTTGGTAAGACAATGGGCAGTTCCCGGCATGGAGGGTTTGAGACATAGAATCGGAGGCTTGGAAAAGCTATCCGGAAAAGGCAGTGTATCCACAGATAACGCCAATCACCAATTGATGGTCAACTACCGAAAGGAGAAAGTTGAAAGAGTGGCAAACCGTATCCCTGATCAAAAAGTGGAAGGCGATGAAAACGCAGAACTATTGGTTGTAGGCTGGGGTGGAACGCAAGGAGCATTGCGTTGTGCAGTACAACAGTTGCAAGCAGAAGGCAAAAGCATTGCATTCACACACTTCAATTACATAATGCCTTTGCCAAAGAATACCGGCGATATAATGAAACGTCATAAGAAGATAGTCGTATGTGAACTTAATATGGGACAATTTGCAAACTATCTTAGAATGAACTTCGAAGGATTGACGTTCCATCAATATAATAAGGTACAAGGCCTACCGTTTGAGGTCAGCGAATTAGTAGAAGAGTTTAATAAAATTTTGGGAGAGTAGAAATGGCAATAGAACATTCAACAATAGAGTTAACCAAAGCAGACTTTGCGAGCGATCAAATGGTTAAATGGTGCCCCGGATGCGGCGACCATTCTATATTGGCTTCGGTATTGAACGTATTCCCAAAGATTGGATACAAGAAAGAGAACTTTTGTTTGGTTTCAGGCATAGGTTGTTCCGGTCGTTTCCCATATTATGTGAACACATACGGTTTCCACTCCATTCACGGAAGAGCAGCAGCTATTGCAACCGGTGTCAAAATTGCAAATCCGCACTTATCCGTTTGGATAAACTCAGGAGACGGCGACGCAACGGCAATAGGAGGAAACCATTTCATACATGTAATCCGTCGAAACATGGACGTGAACTACATATTGTTCAATAACCGGATTTATGGTTTGACAAAAGGACAGTACTCGCCTACAACAAAGCAAGGACAGATAACAAAAACCTCTCCATTCGGCGTTATAGACTATCCGTTCAACCCCGGAGAATTGGTAATCGGAGCAAGAGGAACATTCTTTGCCAGAGCAATAGACACACAATCCAAACAGTTGCAAGATGTCTGCATGCACATGGCAGCACACGATGGAGCAGCAGTTGTGGAAGTCCTTCAAAACTGTGTTATCTTCAATGACGGAGCACATAAAGAAGTAACAGATAAAGAAGTCAGAGACGACCGTCAACTATGGTTGGAACACGGCAAGCCGATGATATTCGGAAAGAACAGAGACAAGGGAATCGTTTTGCGAGGCACCAAACTCGAAGTTGTAACCATAGGAGAAAACGGCATAACCGAGAAAGACATATTGGTACATGACGAAACAACCGAAAATACCGGTATTCACATGATGTTGGCTCAAATGAGACCACCGGAATTTCCAATGGCATTCGGCGTAATCAGAGCTTACAAACAACCAACCTACAATCAGCTGTTTGAAAAGCAAATGAAAGAAGCACAAGAGAATGCAAAAATCAAATGTGTTGACGATTTGCTTAACAGCGGAGAAACTTGGGAAGTCAAATAAGCTTTCTCATAAAAACAAACAACGGGTGTCGAACTTCAAAATCGACACCCGTTTTCTTTTATCCGCCAAAGAAAACCATTGCAGTCCGGTAAAAGACAAAAAAAGCATAAGTTCTCTGTGCAAAACCCTGTAAAATAGAACTTCGAACTTTCTTCTGAAAAAAGTAAGCCCTTGACAATCAAAAAGAGTTAGTTCAGGAGAAGCCTATTGCTGTTCTTTAACAAGGATATTATCCCATGTTTTGTCAGGGGACTTCATTAAGTCTGCATAATTACGTCGACTTGCTTGTGGGTTATTCCATATTGCGGCGAGTGAAAGCGTTTTGCGGCTTTATCTCAATAGGGTTTTGATCGTACCATTGCAAGAAGGCAGTCCATTTGGCTTTGTTTTCTTTTATCCATGTGGCAGCTTGTGCAGTATTTCCATAGCCGAGCAGCCAATAGGTGTAGGCTTCAAAGTGTCCTGCTGAGATTATTTTGTTGTGGTATTCCGATAGTACATTCTCAAAAGCGGAGGCTTCTCGTCCAAATGCGGAGTTGAAACGTTGCCTTATTCTGTAAAGGGCTGCCAAGTCGCAATGCCGTTCTCCCTTACAGGCTTGTTGCATAAGTTCACGGTAGATTTCGGGGTAGCAGTTGGGACGAGAGGGAGAGTCTGAGTATCTTATCACATCGGTATCGAAACCTATGTGTACTTCTCCTCCCTTCTTGAAAGAGATATTTGCCTGATATGCTTCATAAAGTCTGCTGCTTATATCCTTCAATCGTTCGGCATCGTTCTTTTCCAAAAGCATGAACAGTTCTCCGTATGCCATGCCCCAGACTTCTTCCGTGGAATTGAGGAAAAGCAAGGCTGCTCTGTAATAATTGGAAGCGAAGTCGGGTTGATGTGATATGCCTTCCTCATAAAGAAGAATGGCATTGCGATAGTCGCCTTCGCCGGCTTTCATATTGCCGAGTTCGAGATACAGACAAGCAGAAGAAGGGAACAAGGCAAGTCCTCTGCGATATGCATCGTATGCTTCGCCTCTTCGTCCTGCCATATCAAGGGCATTACCGAGAAGTTGGAAGAGTTCGGCTGTGACATCGCTTCTCTTGATGAGGTTTGAGAGCTTTTCTGCTGCTTGGACATAGTTTTTCATGCAGTAAAGACACCATGCAGCTTCATAATGCAGGCGAATATCATCCACTCCATTATCTATTGCCTGGCACAAAAGGCGTTCGGCTTCAAGGTATTCTTGATTATCTATCAGACTGATTGCTTTTGTGAGAATACTATCGACCTTCTCTACATCCTCTGAAAAAGTTGCTTTGTCTCGGAATAATGCTGTTTCCTCTCTATGTTGTTTTGAATAAGTATTGTTTGCCGAAAGCGTGCATGCCATAAGTTCTGATAGCGGAAGAAGTTGCAAAATGCTGCTTATGACAATGCAAAATACTGTTATACTGGTTGGCTTCTTATTTTTGTTCATGCGTTTGGTAAGTTTATTTTCTGTTTGCAAAGATAAGAAATTGGCGGAACAGAAGAAGCGAAACCGGTTTTCCGATTTCGCTCTACATTGATTGATTTTGTTTTTAATATCTTACGTTCAAAAACTTCTCCATAACATCCTACCCTGCTGCAAAAGTATTCGGGTAATCTGTTATACGGTATGTAAACGAGCTTTTCGATGAAAGATTGTATGGCATTGCGGAAAATTGATTTTTCATAGCCGATCAGCGTAAATTCTTACGGCGAATCATTTCAATAAAACGGGCATTTAGAAAATTCTTTCGGCGGTTTGGATTCTTGTTTCTTCGTAGCGTTTCGGTCAAGCATTATTTGGCAATAAAAAGGCGAAGGCAAGCAAGCAGGAATTAAAGTCTTTTCTCATTATAATTTGCCTTTCCAAATTGTTTTCTTATATCTCCAAACAAATAATTCGACGAAATACTTGTCTATTTGCAAATTTATATGTATATTTGCGGGGTAAAACAATCAAATTATGAAGACCAAAATAGTATTATTAGCGATCATTTTGAGCGTATTCAGCCAGAATGCTAAGGCTCAGTATCAGTTTTATCCTCAACCGGAGGAAGATATGTATGATTATATGTATGTTTTCGATACAACCTATATCACGAACTGCTTTCTTTCTGACGACACTCTTAATTTTGAATTTGATTGGTGTTGGAGTGATTATTCCCAAGAATATATACACCATTATAGCGGTTCACCTTATTCGATGTTTTATGCCGAATTAAAATATTATACAGATTTGAAGCGTCAGTTCTGCGATAGCACCATACCTAATGTGGAGGGGTTTGTAATAGGTTCCAATCGCCTCGAAGAAGAACAATATGCGGAAGCATTTGCACAGGAATATTATTTGGAACACATGCCGAGCAAGTATGTCGTATGCGGTGTGGCAATCAAATTAAACAAAAGTGCTTTGGACGGTATAAGGCATCTCTGCATATTAAATCAGAATTTCGACACCATAGCTGAAACATCATTTCATACTCTGACAATCGGTAACGCTTATACAGATGAAATCATCCCTTGGAATAAATTAGGGTGGAATATGTATTATTTCCCTTATAAATATTACGACACATTGACTAACATAAACGACTTCCGTATAGCCTTTGATGTTCCGTTGTATGGTCATAATACATTCCGTGTAACGCACACTTGCAATGTATATTCTTCCTGTATATTCGATTCCATAAGAGCGAGAGGCGGTTCTTTCGTAACAGGTTACAATCTTGACACTATATTTCCTGGCGTTTTGCATCCGAATAGCTTATCTTATTTGCAACACAGCCAATTCTATGAACCATACTATGATGTTATCAAAAATGCAGGCGAGCCTATACCACTCTGCCGCTTCAGTACACCAAAGTTCTTGAAGCATGAGGGAGTGTGGGTGGCTTTTGAAGATGATCCTGTATATGATTTATATCAGAACATACACATAGCCATGGTTCCAATAATAATGGTTCCGAAAACAGAGGGAGCGTTAAGCGATGTTGAAATGGACAAGATGTGTTATCTCTTCCCAAATCCTGCAAAGGACTATATCAAGGTACTGAGCCATTACACCATAAAAAACGTTCAAATATTCGACTTATCGGGTAAACTGTTCGCAGAAAAGAAAGTGAACACATTTGAGGATACAATAGACATAAGCAACCTGCCTTCCGGAAGCTATATTGTCAAGATTCATA
>URCX01000054.1 GCA_900546465.1 uncultured Bacteroidota bacterium
AGGGGGAAAATTCTTTGAACATGGATTGCAATCGATGCAGAAGCGGCATTTACACCGTTTTTGTAAAAGGAAGCAATATCGATGTCGTACAAAAAGTGAATATAATAAGCGAATAGAAACATGAACCCGAATTTTGCTGTACGGATATACCGACGTATTATGTATCCTCACCTTAAAGGTGAATTTTTGCAACAAATTCATTGTGAGAAACCGCATGTTTTGGACGTAGGCTGTGGAAACAATTCACCATCGCAGGTGAAGTCGATGCTTCCATCTTGTGTTTACACCGGTATCGATGTCTCCGATTACAATCAAACGAAACCGAATCTTGCAGATAAATATATTTTGGTGTCCTCAAGTGAGTTTTCGGATACGATTGAAAAGATGTCGAATAGTTTTGATGCTGTAATGTCTTCTCATAACTTGGAACATTGCGATCGGAGAGAAGAGACATTGCTTGCAATGATTAAAGCGTTAAAGCAGGGTGGCTGGCTTTATTTGTCCTTTCCATCGGAAAAGACCGTAAATTTCCCTTCAAGGAAAGGAACTCTGAATTATTATGATGACAAAACCCATAAAGATACTCCTCCGAACTACAATAAAGTCTTGAAACTGTTGAAGGATAACGGCATGTCGGTGGTGTATTCCGTTGCCCGGCACAGACCGTTGATTCCGAGAATACTCGGTTTCTTGACGGAACCGTTTTCCAAAGCAAAAGACAAGACTTATTATCGAACTTGGTGCTATTACGGCTTTCAAACCGTGATTTGGGCAAAAAAGACAGCATGATGAAAGAAGTTTTACTGCGTTGTTTGCTTTTTTATTACGATGTGGAGCATCGGATTTTGAAGTTTGTAAAACCGAAAGAGAAAGGCGGTACTCTGGTTATCAGAACCGACAATATAGGAGACTTTGTTCTTTGGCTCAATTCGGCAGGAGTATTGCGAGAACGAATTTCCGGAAAAATCACTCTGCTTTGTTCACCGTCTGTTGCTACTATTGCAGAGAAGACTTCGTTCTTTGACGAAATAATAACGATGTCGGATAAGAAAATTGTACTCGATCCGCTGTATCGTTTTTCGCTTATGCGTCATCTGAGACGAAAGCATTATGACAGAGTGCTGAATCCTGTTTATTCAAGGGACTATTTCGTGAATGATTCCATTGTGAGAAATGTTTGTGCAAGCGAAAAGGTGGGCTTTGGTGAGAATTATCATAATACGGAAATGAAAATGGTTCGTTGTGTTCCCGATGAAGCGTACCGCAAGAGGCTTCTTGATGCTTTGCTGCAAAGAGCCGATGGCTTTTATACTCGTATCATAGAGGCGGAAGAGGGAGTGAAAATGGAATTGAAACGTAATGCGGAATTCGTTTCCAAACTTTTCGGAACGAAAGTTGCAGCCGCATTGCCGGAACTTTGTTTCGATGTTCCTCGATTCGACAAGGCAAAGGATTTTATAGTGTTTTTTATCGGTGCGAGCCAAGTCAAAAGATCTTTCGGGGGGGGTAATTTTACGCACGTGATAGAAAGATTATCATCTTTTGTCGTTTTATGTGGTGGAAAAGAAGATATAGGAACAGCAAACGAAATAATGAGAACGGTTTCCAAGCCGGAGAGGGTTATGAATTTGGTCGGCAAGACAAGTTTGACGGATTTGTGTGCTGTGATACGGGAGGCACGTCTTGTTGTCAGCAATGACACTGTGGCAGCACACTTTGCTGCAATGATGAGAACAAAATGCATCGTGATTTGTCCGGGAAATTTTCCGGGGCGTTTCCATCCTTACGACACAGATGACGAGGAGGAAGAGATGAAGGCTTATTTCCCGAGAGTGGTCAACTATCCGATGGATTGTTACGGTTGTGGCGGTATGTGCAAATACACAAACAGCAGAACGGAACGTTGGCCCTGCATAGCGAAAATAAGTCCGGATATGGTGATAAAGGAAATAAGGAATGTTTTGAATAATAATGAACGAAAGTAATAAGGGAAAGGCTGTTGTGTCTGTGATAACGGTGTGTTACAATGCGGCGGCGGATTTGGAGAAGACGATGAAAAGCGTACGGGAACAGACGTACGGGGCTGTGGAGTATGTGATTGTAGATGGCGGTTCGAGCGATGGCACAAGGGAGTTGATTGAAAGGAACAGAGATATTGTCTCCCGTTGGGTCAGCGAGAGGGACGAGGGCTTGTATTTCGCCATGAACAAGGGTTTGGACATGGCAGGAGGGGAGTACGTCTTGTTTATGAATGCGGGGGATTCGTTCTACGAGGCGGAGACCTTGGAGAAGATGATGTCTTCTGCCGATGAATTGCAGGATATTTACTATGGGGATACGATGATTCTGTCTCCCGAGGGTGTCCCTTTGGGCAGGAGGCGTTTGTCTTTGCCTAAGAAGTTGACAAGGCGGAGCTTTCATTGGGGCATGACGGTATGTCATCAATCTTTTTTGGTGAGACGTGAACTTTGTTCGCACTATGATACCTCCTACTCCATCACGGCGGACTATGATTGGGTGCTTTCGGCAATCGAAAGGGCGGAGGAGAAGAAAATAAAGAACACAGGCTTGTTCGTAAGCTGTTTTTCGCAGGGCGGAATCAGTAGCAAACATGTATGGGAGGCTAATTGCCAAAGGTTTAAGATAATGAGAAAACATTACGGTCTGCCTGTTACGATTTGGTTCAACTGTCTTATGGTTTTCAGATTGGCTTATACCTACTGTAAATTCGGACGTATGTAGGTTCTATGTTCGGAGAATTGTTTGTAAATTTGCAGGCGTTAACCAAAAGATGGATATAATGAAGTTACTTGAAGGAAAGGTGGCTCTTATCACGGGAGCCTCAAGAGGAATAGGCAAAGCGATAGCTTTGGAATTTGCAAAACATGGTTGCAATATAGCGTTCAGCGATATAAAGAGGGACGAAAACATGGAGGCATGCGAGAAGGAGTTGAGAGAATCGGGCGTAAAGGCGGAAGGCTTCGTCTCCAACGCCGCTTCGTTCGAGGACAGTGCCGCTTTGGTCGAGAATGTGGCAAAGCAGTTCGGCAGAATAGATATATTGGTGAACAATGCCGGTATCACAAGAGACAATCTGTTGATGAGAATGAGCGAAAGCGATTGGGATTTGGTCATGAACGTGAACTTGAAGAGCGTTTTCAATCTCACTCATGCTTGTCAGAAAGTCATGCTTAAACAAAGATGCGGCTCGATCATAAACATGAGCAGCGTTGTCGGCGTAAGCGGAAATGCAGGTCAGGCTAACTATTCCGCATCAAAGGCAGGCATCATAGGCTTTACCAAGAGCGTGGCAAAGGAATTGGGTTCCCGCAACATACGTTGCAATGCCATTGCACCGGGATTTATCCTTACGGACATGACTGCCCAATTAAGCGAAGAGGTAAGGAAGGATTGGGAAAAGAAAATCCCTTTGAGAAGAGGCGGAAAACCCGAAGAGGTGGCAAAGGCTTGTGTTTTCCTTGCATCGGATTTGAGTTCCTATGTAAGCGGACAGGTGTTGCACGTTTGCGGAGCGATGAACTGCTAAGTTGTGAATGAAATTAAATAATACAGAATATACGATGAAAAAATTTGATCCGGCAACAGCCATCAGTGCTGTGCAACAAATCTCCCCTGAAAGAGGAGTCAATCCGAACATAAACGATTCGGCTACATTCACATTCCCATACGGACAAACGATGACGGACACTTTCCACGGCGAAACAGAGGGTTACTACTTGTATTCCCGTCATTGGAATCCGTCAAACTTCGCATTGTGCCAAGCTCTTGCCGCAATGGAAGGAACGGAAGCGGCTTGGGTTACAGGCTCCGGAATGGCTGCCATAACATGTGCCTTAATGCACTTCTTGAAAGCAGGCGACCACTGCGTTGCTTCGCAAACAGTATATGGCGGAACATTCGCTTTCTTGAAGAACTACATAATAAGATACGGTGTAGAGGTAACTTTCGTGGATACAACCAACCTTGAAGAAGTTAAAGCGGCAATGCGTCCGAACACAAAGGTTGTTTACACAGAGTGCATGTCCAATCCATTGTTGAGAATTGCCAATTTACCCGAATTAAAGAAGATAGCACAAAGCACAGGTGCAAAACTATTGGTGGACAACACCTTTTCACCAATGATATTCTCCCCATACAAATTGGGAGCAGACGTTGTTATTTACTCTATGACGAAGTTTGTAAACGGCAAAAACGACTGCGTAGCCGGTGCAATCTGCGCTTCGCAAGAGGTAATCAACGCAATGATTGATGTAAATGACGGAACAGCCATGTTGCTCGGTCCCGTATTGGATTCTTTCCGTTCCACATCAATCTTGAAGAACCTTTACACACTTCATATCCGTATGCAGCAACACTCAAAGAACGCTGCATACCTTTCAAAACGTTTCAATGAAATAGGCATAAAGGCAAACTATCCGGGCAATGAAGATCACATCGACCACAAATTGATGACCGAATTGATGAATGAAGGCTTCGGATACGGCGGAATGATAGCAATAGACCTCGGAACGGCAGAAAGAGCAAATAAATTCATGGAAGCAATGCAGGCTAAGGGCGTAGGCTACTTGGCAGTGTCTTTGGGATACTTCCGTACTTTGTTCTCATGCTCCGGCAAGTCCACTTCATCGGAAGTTCCGGAGGAAATCCAAAAGAAGATGGGCATGAGCGAAGGATTGGTTCGTTACTCCGTAGGTTTGGACAACGATATGGAACACACATTCCGATTGATTGTTGAAGCCTTGAAAGAGATTAAATTCATCTAATCCCCACCCTGCACAACAAAGAACATTTCTTGAAAAAGACGAGGCACTTGCATTACTGCAAGTGCCTCGTCTTTTGTGTGGAGCAAGCCAAATCGATTATTCTCTTGGAAGTTCCTACCCCTTCAATGACAAACAGAACAAATGCTCCCTGATATACTAAAACAGACAAGCATTCCCACCTAAGCAGAATTTATATCAACACTCGATTACTCTCGTGCATTTTTGTTGAATTCAGGAAGAGGCAAAAGCAAAGCAGATAGCTCAAAAGCATAAAAACAAAGGCTGCATCAGAACTTAGACACAGCCTCTTCAATCAATCCGAGTTTCGGTTCTTTGGAAAACCTTATTCCATTAAAAGTGGTAACCAACAGTCAAAGTCATCATTGAGATAGACAGGTCTTTCCATTTGAAATTTTCTTTGTCGCTATCATGCTCAGTATCTCCCTCACTGTCTTTATAGTCGTATTTTCCCGATACTTTGCCCTTTACTTTGGCTGTTCCGAGATTGTACCAATGCAAACCAATGCTTATTTTATCGAAAGTAATTCCTGCACCAAATCGATAAGCGAAAGCTATGGCATTATCATACTTATATATTAACTCATAAGTGTCTGTGAAATCATAATATACAGTAGTGTAACCATTATTGTACCATCCAGTGCCTTCTCTTTCACGGAGTATCTTGGCATTGGTGAATAATCTCATGTTTATACCTGCTGCAAACTCACCAAAGATATTGATTTTATCGTTTAAGTTGAAGGAGTAATTCAAGCCTGCCATCAAAGGCACGTTCAAATACTTCGGCATGCTTACTTCGTAGTCATAATCATAACTTAAACCATCTCCACTGCCTTTTCCTGAATCGAACTCATCATCGAACCAATCTTTTGCATCACCGTTCAGAGGATTATACATCAATTCCGCACCTACCAAGAAGCGGAGATTGGCTACCTGAGATATAGGAAACTGGTACTTGAAACCTACACCGAAACCGGCTCCTGCCGAACCTGTTTTAGAACTACCGTTAACTAATGCACACACTTTATCGTTGTCTTCAAATTCCGCAAACTTTCCATTGGGGAATACGCCGCTAAGGTGCAGTGAGAAACCATCTTTTTGGGCAAATGCTTTGCCTCCTGAAATCAATAATGTTGCTAAAATAAGCCGAGTAATAATTGTCTTCATCTTTTGAATTTGTTTTTTCTTTTGCCCAAGTCCCTGAGGCGATACTTTTTTTCTGATTTTCTTTTCTCTGACTTGCGGGCATAAAAAAACGTGGGACTTTTTTCTTACTGTAATGTGAGGTCTTCGACTACCTAATCTACCAAATAAGTAAAGCCCACGAAATTCATCGCGAGCGTTTACTGCTTTACTTTCGGTAGATTTTGCGAAAGGTCGAAGTTTCACATTACCAAGATAAGCAAAAACGCTTTTATATGTCATTAAATTCGCAATACGTTTTCTGATTTATTCTTTGTCTCCTTGCTTTACCCCCTTTTTACTTGGTTAATAAACTTTTGTCTGTTCTATTCATGTTATGTAGTGCAAAGATAAAGATTTTTCTGACAATAGCAAAATTTGGAGCAGAATATTACGCCATTGATATTACAGTCTTCGTTTGCTCTATTTTCTACTGCTCTCCATTTTTCACATTCTTTACCATTCAGACAGTCTCACGACCGCTCCAAATTAAGAATTTCCAAACTTATTAAACGCTATGGCTTGCAAAAGAATTGACAAGAAGCGATAAGGTTGAATTTTTGCAAGTATTTGAGGGTTTAGCAATGATTTATCTTTCAGCTACTTGTAAAAAATCGCAAGAATTGACAAAAACCAAACGCCGTTCTAATCACAAGAAAACGGCGTTTTATTCTTCCGGAACGAAGTATTAGCAGTACCGGAAGGGCGTTTGGGGAGGAAAAAGATGAAGTTTTTCGTTGAAAAGAGGGTGTTTTTTATCCGGTGGGATTGGATTTGATGGCTGGGGGTTGTTCTTTTCTGTGAATTTAACTTCTATCGGGGATATTTTTCTGCTGATTTATCTCTTTCACATTCTTATTTTCTTGCTATGGAAATGAGGGAATAATTGCTTGGTTTTTGTTAATTCGATGATGGGCACATCGGTTTCGCTAATTCTTTTCTTTGCTTTGTTATGGGAGAAAGGGTGTTTTGTCTGTGTTTGCGGCAGGGCTGTATGTTTGCTGCTTTGAAATGGGTGAGAGTGCTTGTCTTTGCGATATCGATTGATAAGTTTGCGTTCTGCTTGTTTGAGTCTCTTATGAAAAAAGTGTATCTCCAAGGGTATTGCATGAGATTAGAATAGAATAAGGGGGAGTAAGGTTGATTGCAATAAAAAGGAATGAGTGTGTAAATGAGGAGATTGGAATTCAAATCGCAAAAAATATAAGGATTTCTTGGCGGTATCAAAAAAAAACATAGCTTTGCAAATACAAATAAAAAATATACAAGAATGAAAAAACAAGTAGTAATTGCATTGCCGTTTTTATCGATGACGGCTTATTCTGTGGAGACAGAATTTCAAGAGGTAAACAGATTGTATAAATACGTAAATAAGGAGGATAGGGCATGAAAACCAAATTTGCAGCCATTTGTATGGCAATACTGTGTTCCATTTCTTTATCGGGACAAAATTCTTCTTCTTTATTCGGACTTAAAAACGTTGCTTCTCCTGCATTGCAAGACGGGGCAGAGGTATTTATGGGAACGGGGGTTCGTTATTACGATTTTGACTTCGGCAAAAAAATGCAGTACAACTCAATGCTGTTTGCAGGTATCCGTTTTGCGTTCTTTGAGGATTTTCTGTTTCTAAGCTCGGACTTTGGATTTGGATTTTCGCAAGACTACAGGAACTATTTATCAGGATTAAATATGGAATTCACGACTTTGAAGTTCTCCAAGAGCAGTTTGTATTTGGGAATGCGTTATCAGGTGGATTTTTTGTTTCCTGAAAACGAAAATATTCCGGATTTGGATAAGGCACAAAGTCTTGGTGCGGTAGTGAGATTCAAGAATAGGGCTTGGGGTTTGGAAGCTCATTATGGTTTTGGATTAAACAAGGAGATGGATTATAAAGGTAATAAAGAACATCTCGGTGTCTTTACCCTAAGGGCTTATGTAAATCTGCCTGTAGGAAATAATCGGTAGATAGAATGCTGTGATTTTTGAAAGAAAGATAGAATGCAAATTACTTGCATTCTATCTTTTTTATGTTCTAAATTCAAGCCGAGAATGTTACTTTGAATGTTGTACTTAAAAAAATAAAGCATGAAAAAGGCGTGCCGATACCGGCACGCCTTACTATTTGTTGAAGTACTTACTCTTTATCTGACAATAAGTGTTTTCATATCCGGTATTTCTCCATTCGGCAAAAGTAATCCTACGGAATAACTGCCGCTTGCAAGTGCTTGAATATTTATTGTAATACTTGTTTGAGTATTGGTTATCGGAATTGTATTCACTATAATACCCGTGGAACTTACTATTTGAATTAAAGCATTACTTACATTATCGGCAAGCCTGTATTCGACATCTATTCTGTCATTCGCCGGATTCGGAGAAAGAGAAACAAGCATACCTCCTCGTACTGCTACGCTGACTGTATCATAATCCTTTGCTCCGTCTGCCTCCGCTACCACCTCCAATTTGTACTGTTGTGATGTCATAGGTTGAACGGTTAAATTCATACCCGTCCCAACAGTATCTCCATTCACATCATACCATGTATATTGAGCAGGTTCATTTATATTTACAGCAGAAAAACTTACAGCTTGCGACATAAGAACGGATGTATCGTTCAACGCCAAAGCCTTGAAGTCTCTATCCATATTTTTAATTGCCATATAGTGTTCTCCGCCTATGATTTGGAGTTCCTTATCCCAATAATACAAAGCAATATCAAAATCAAATACGCTATCTTGCGGAACACTCTGAGTAAAGAAGCAAACATCCGTTTGAATAGTGTGATGTTCGTCAGGATTCAAATAAAGATTATCCAGCACCACTTCTCTATCAGTCATCAAGAACATATTATCACTCACCTGTTTGAAGCCGCTTCCCTTGCAACCTGAAACTTTCCATGCATCAAGTAAACCTTCGTCCAACATCAAATACACATCTGCAAACTTTTCAAGAGGTTCGCCTGCTTTGTTCAAATCGGATTTGTAAGTAAGTCTGAAGAATCGTTTTTCCCTGAACGGGTTGGAAACCGATACCACTGCACCCTTACTGTAACTGCTCAATACGGATAAATTCTTCCAAGCTACATTATTGTTCCTTTCAACAAAATAAGCCATATCTCCATTCTCATCATCCTCATTGACTATCTCATTACCATCATGAACTCGTGCCACCAAGCAAAAATGCCACAATTCACTATCGAATTCACTGCAAGACATATATCTTTCTGCAACAGGAACCACCCAAGGAACTCTTACCACTATGCTGCTGTTGGCAGCTATTGAAGGGATAGGCACATCTTCATCTATAACATCACCTTTAAGAACCGCCCTGTCGCAATTAAAGAAATGTTCACCATCCCAACTTGACCTCCAACGCAAATCCGTACCTGCTTTTGCCCAATTCAGATATAATTTTTCCGTTCCGTTGGAAGGAATATTCTTGTTATTATGTACTCTTACGCAAACATAATACTCTTCACCTCCACGAGGATTATCCACAACATTATTATCGAAATCCTCTATCCAAATATCCGGACTGTTCCACATACAACCATTCGTATTGCTCGGCTCAACTCCGTTATCCGCTTCTACATCTCGGATATACAAATCTGATTCATGTTCTAATATTCCTGAAAGAGATAAAAAAGTTCCTAAGTCTGGATTAAATGGTGCCTTATATTGAGGTGTTTCATTTCTTGTGTCATGAGTTCTAGCATATTTGAACGCTTCATCCATTGTAACAAATCCATCATTATTATAATCTGCATTTACCACTGTATGATTGTCTGGTGTAAACCCAGTTACAGCTGATAGCCAGTGGTAACAAAACTCACTATACAAGTAATTTGTTGATGGCATTCCATAAGCAACTTGATTAGCAGCACAAGAAGTTGATATTACTCTATTATTGCCTTGTAACGCAGAGGTATATCCACCACTATAACATTGTACGAGACAAAGATTTATTGATTTTGCATGATTGATTTTATTTATTTCTTGCGCAAATTCAGTTTTTGTCATCTGTTCTTTATTCCAAAGAGCAATTGTTGATCCACTTCCTCCATGGTCTGTCACAAATACAAATACGTTATCATTTGCAGTAACTCTATTTCTAAGCGTATTAAAAACTACTGCAATATTACTTTTTGTAGCAGAATACTGGATATCATTTACACCATCTCCATCTAAATCCAATGGATAAGATACTGGTATATTATTATAATATGTACCTTTATTATAGCTCGGCTCTGTACTGCTTCCATTGTCCATTATGACAAATATCTTATTTTTGTCATAGTGATAAATATTAACAAGAGTCTGATATATAGCACGACAATGATTATAATAACGAGGATAATTTTGAAGTTGCTCATATCCTCCACTGATTATAACAGCATATTCATTATTAGATAGATTTGTGTTTTTCGGTAGTTGTGGTTGTATATTGAAAAAATCTGATTCATCATAGTCTATTATAGGAATGACTTGATGAATTACATCTAGATATGCGTAGTTTGGAGGTGTCTGCTTATTAGTTACAGTGATATCACCACCAAGAGTGCTAATAAAAATATATTTACAAGGATGCCACCAATCTGCACCAGGCTTTTCATCAACAAAGAAAAACCAACTTTCATAAGATGGTGATATAACAAATGTGTCATTTGTTCCTATTTGATACAATGGTTGGAGAGGTGTTTGGGATGCTAAAATTTCCACACTATCAATTGCTCCATTAAAAATATTTTGTTTAAGAGCTCATATGCTTCATTTCTACTTATCTGAGAATAGCAGGGAATAAATAGTGCGATTAAAATTGAAAATATAAAAAACCTTCTTTTCATAATGCATCAATATTATAGGTTGATAATCTGTTTATAAGGTTCGGGATTGCAATTTTCTATGATTAGAACATAACGTCCACTCGGAATATTCTCTATTTGAGCAAAATTATTGATTTCGCACAAACAATCTGCACTTTCCGGTAACCCGAATTCGGTAACTCTAATCGTATCTTCATTCGTAGAAATCGAAACATTCACAGTTTGAAAACCGCAATTCACCTTCAAATTATAATGTTCAACATATATCACTCCGTTTGAGCATGAAACAGCTATAGAATCCGGACTGAAAATATCTTCTGATGAAACACTATCTTCATGAGACAAACATTTGGAATGCCTATTTTCTACCGAAATAGCGTTTTCATCCTTATCATTGCAGGCAACAAAACCCAGTACACCTGCAAATAACAATCCGCAAAGGATCGCATATTTACTTCTTATCTTCATTTCTATAAATATTATTGTTTTGTTTATTTGTTGTGATTGTCCCGTATTGTTATCGGATAA
>URCX01000055.1 GCA_900546465.1 uncultured Bacteroidota bacterium
ACACCTGCGAGGCCGGCATAATTTATCAATATTTAGATTATGAAAAAATCTATCGGATAATTACTTTCTGCGATTGTACGGCATTGCCGCTTTGTACTTTTATCACATACGCTCCTGCCGCTACACCCTCCAAGGTAAAAATGCTCTTGGCGGTCTCATAGACTTTTTGTCCCAAAGCGTTATACACAGAGACTTTCACTTTGTCTTGTGCCGTTATGGTGATGTGGCGGTTATTATTGCTGATCTTGATATCGGTGCTTGCAACTTCTTCCAAACCTACGTTCTTTCTTACCAAGAGTTTGAAACGATCGGCATTTTCGCCTGTTGTTATTTCGATAGGGTAACGTCCTCCCTCGTTCAGGTCGGTTTCTTGCTCACCGTCTATCAGACTTACGGCATATCCCTCCGGTATAGTCTTGGCGATAAGAGTTACCACGGTGTCTTTCTCGCTGCGTATGTTTAATGTTGCATAGTACGGCAGTTCCTTAACTTCTTCTTTCACCAAGTTTACACCCTCTGTTACGAAGTATGGTTCCGGAATGCCCGAGGTTGAGAACAGTTTGTTTGCGTCCCAAATGTCGTAGCCTTGCTCTGCTTCGAGATTGTGTACAAAGTAGAGAGGAACGTTTATGTAATTATGCTCCAAATCTATTTCCACCACTTCTCTCGAGCTGCTCTTGCAGCAACTCTTCGCAGTAGCCGTAGGCCAATCTTTCAAATGCTCCTTCTTAAAGGTTACGCTCTTATCTCCTGCAGAAGTGAAGTTGATGAAAAAGCCGGTGCATAATCCTATTTCGGCATCTGAAGAATCTAAGTCTTTAGGGTCAAATATACCGGTATTGGTGTTATAAAGATATACTCCTTTTCCCTGTAAGTCGCTTATTCCTGCTGTGAACTTCTTTGCACTTAATACGGCAGGATAAGGGTTTGCAAGCGGAAGCCAGTTGCCATTCTCGCTGTGAACTATGTTTTTGGAGACGGTAACGTCTCCGTTGTTAAGAAGATAGCCTGTTTCCGTGCTGCTTTCCAATTTTGTGGAGAAAGTGATGTTTCCGCTGTAGAAAGACCATGCGAAGAATGC
Source organism: uncultured Bacteroidota bacterium (assembly GCA_900546465.1). GTDB lineage: Bacteria > Bacteroidota > Bacteroidia > Bacteroidales > P3 > Onthomorpha. The sequence goes on from URCX01000055.1 coordinate 1,082, forward strand.
TTCCCCTGGCTGCACAGTGTTTGTAACGGTAGCCCAATCGGCACTCCAGCCTCCGTTTTCGTAATTATACAATGCCACTGCCACATCCGAATTAGGTACAGGCTCTATTGCTTCCAACTTATATTGGTTTGCAAAAGGCGCTCCTATGAGAGACCAGTGATTTTGCTCACCGGCTGCAGGAAGATTTACCTTACCCAAGTCGTTGTTCTCCGAAAGATTGATGATTTGAGAAGATGCGGTCAACGTCAATGTACCGTTGTTTGTCAAGGTATAAGTATCTGTCAGTTTCAAAGTGCCTGAACCAAGAGTTACATTAACCTCCGGATTTATGATTATGTTTGCTTCGTTACCGGTCGGGATCTGACCGTTTTTCCAAGTTGAGGTGCTACTCCATTGTCCGGTGTTTACGGCAACAAAGCTTCCGGCTTTTGTGGTGAAAGTATGGTTTACCGGATCGCCGTAACCGTCTTGGCATTTCTCGGCTATACTTACCGTATAGCTTGTTCCGGGGAGAAGGGTGTTGAATGTATATGTTGTTCCGTTGATATTGTTTATTGCTTGTACAACTGTTGGTTCTCCGTTTTTGAACAGCTTAAGTTCAAAGCTCAAATCTTCTAAGTTCGCATTTCCCCTTTCCCATGTGATTGTCGCCGAAGTGGTACTTATGTTTGAGGAAGAAAGGTTCTTAGGCTTAGAGCATGCGTATGTGGTGAATGCTACGTTTTGAGCGGAGTAAATACCGTTGGTGGCATTGCAGTAGCGTCTTACTTCCACATCGTAATGTGTTCCCGGTAAAAGATCGGAGAAAGAATAAGTGTTTGCCGCTACTGTTGCTTTCTCACTACCGTCCAAGTAAATCTTATCACCGCTTGCAAGTCCGGTTATTGTTGCGGAGGTTTGCGTAATGTTGCTTGTGTCCGGCGCCTCCATATCGAGACATGGTACGTCTATGGAGAACGTCAATGCATCGCTGTTTCCTCCCTCTATATTCTCTACGATGGAAACGTTCATACGATTTCCGGGCTCTTGAGCCGAGAAAGTGTAGGATGGGTTGGCACTGTTGGAAACATCAATATTGTCATTTATCTTCCAGTTTGGCCTTTTTGCCGTATTGCCTGCTTCCCATGAGACGGTAACGTCTTTCTTGCTGTTGTCCTGATTTACGGCAAATGTAGTTTTCGGATTCTTAGGTGCGAGAGGGTTGGAGATAACAAAACTCAAAGTATTGCTCCAATCCGAATAGGCTCCGCCTTGTTTGGAACGAACCTTAATGTTATACGCACCCAAGTCATAAGGATCTTTAGTAAAAGAGGTGTTTGTGATGGTCGCCGTTTCCGGAGGAATAGGAGTAAGTGTTTCATCAAGGTTTTTCTTGCTGCCGCTTAATTCGTATTCGTATTCACCGGCTTCCGCAACTGCGTCCCATTGTATTGTAACCTTACCCTTATTTTCTGTTCCATCATAGTATGGTGCGGCTTTAAGGTTCTGCGGTACGGACGGCTTGTTTGTTGTAAGCGTTATCTGTTGAGTGTTGACGTAATTTTCGCCACATTTTGCAGATAGAGAAATTGTGTATGCCGTATTGGCGTCCAAGCCTGTTATTGTATATGGAGAGCTAAGTCCTGTTGTTGAACTAACCTCTTCTTCCCCTTTCTTAATGGTGAGTTTCAAGTCGTTTGTCGTTGCTTCCCATATGATTGTTAGTGAATTGGAGGTTTTCTCTTGCATTTGCAGATTGCTTACCTCAGGGCAGGCAATGGTGAATGAGGAAGAAACCCAATCGGATTGCTGATTCTCTGGCTTTGTTTTGTCCGGACATTTGGCTCTGACCGAAAAGACATACTCATTTACGCTTGCCGGCAATGAAGGCTTTGACCAAGAGGCATTCGTTACTGTGGTAGTTTGCTCACTTGTGAGATCGCCTCCTGTGAGGCGGATGTCGTACTCGTTTGCAGAACCTTCCCAATGTGCATTTACTCCGCTTTCCGTTACCTCAACAACAAGATTGGTCGGCACGGGACAAGGTTCTTCCGGCTTGCCATTAGGATAGATTATTATATTGCCGTTGGAATAACCGAACGCCAAGCCTCCGCCGGTAGCGGCGGCGCTATCGTTAAGGGTGTTTATTATCTGCTGTATTTCCTCTTCTGTTTTTCCATTGGTGGTATAATTACTGCTACTATCGGTAGAATTGGTTACATCTTCTGTAATTATTGAGCCGTTCACCGTGCCGCTTCCTATGCAGTGCGTTACCGTTGCGCTGTTTCCTCCTTTTGCAAGAGAAGCCACTCCCGAAGCCACACAGCCGGCAGAAACATCGGCTTTTGCAACACAGAAAGAAACATCGACGTGTACCGTTTGACCTTGCTGGTTTTTAGTGTATCCGGTCATGCCTACAATGCCTCCTGCAAAACTACCGTAACCGTTTGTTACATGATTGTCATCACAGGAATTTCCTGCCGGAGTTACGGCTGTTACCGAGCCTTCAAAAGAACAGGCATAGATGCTGCCTTTGTGTTGGGCTCCTATAAGTCCGCCTACCCAGCCATGTCCGGTAACAGTACCTGCACCGGAACAATATTCCTCTCTGCCTTCGCTCTGTCCGCAGAGAAGTCCCACATCTCCTCCGCCTCCGTTGCTGGCATTGATTAGAGCAGCCACTTCTCCAGTAACATTACAATAGCGTATTGTGCCATTGTCCAAATGTCCGCAAAGAAGTCCTGCATTCATGTTGTCACTCTTTGCGTCTTCTTTTACCGTGAAAACGATTTGTGCATCTACATTGAGGTTTTCGATGGTACCGCCATTCGTTACTCTTCCGAACAATCCATAATCACCGTGTCCGTCATCGTTATTATGTTGGTCGTGGTGATTATTAGCGGAGCCGTGTCGTTGCCCTGCAAAAGTTCCGTTATAAGAAATACTTTTGCCGTTTCCGTTATAGTTGCCTGCAAATATACGAATAAATGACTGCTCTTTCGTACCCATATTGCCGAAGTTCAAGTCAGCCGTCTGTTTGAAGTACTTTCCTGCATAAAAGTTGCCCGATATGCCGTTGTCTATTGCCTTGAAGTCATTGGTGTCTTGAATCAAATAAGGATCGGCTTCGGTGCCGTTGCCGTCCCATGTTTGCGACCACGCAAGACCGCAACACAGCATGGCAATCACGCTGAGAAATAATTTTTTCATCTTTTCCTCCTTGTCTTTTACTGTTTTTTACTTGAAAAAGCATTTTTACAAATCTTTCCGCCAACAAATCCGCCTGCCAATGAAAGAAGCAATATCGTTGCCGGTGCAACAGGTGCCGATGATTGGGTGTTCCTTCGGATGCCGTTATCTGCCGCATTTGTAGGCTCTGCCGGCGGTTTGGGTTGAGCAAAAAGCCCTCCGCAAATAAGCAACATAGAGGCTGCTGATACTAAGGTTTTCTTCATGTTTTCTTCGAATTTGAATTTATATACTTGTAATTTATTTCCCGGACAAGATGCAATTTCCCCTTTTTAAGGAATTGCAAAGATACAGAAGAAATTCAAACAAGCCAAATCGCTCAATCTCTAAATGTTAACGTGCCTGCTCGCTTGCGATAAGTCTTTGTATTTATTGTCATGTTAATTTATTGGGGGGGTAAAATTAAGGTCTGAATTTTTATTGGCTTTACAATTTCTTTCTTGTGGGCTTTGTGAGGCTATGAAAGATAAATTTTTATTCACAATTTACTTTTAACATTTTCGTGTGGGAAATTTTCCGCTTTCTTCCCCTTGTTTTACCCTTTTTCAAGCGGTGAAATCGTAATTTCGAGGTAGAATTTTCGCCTTGTTCCCTCTCGAAAAAAAACTTCGATTTATAGATAGGAGAAGAGGTCTTCCGGAGGGGAAGAACGCAAGAAAAATCAGGCGAAAGAATTTCGCCTTTTCGGCTTTACTGAAACGCCTTTTTATTTTGCCGGAACGGCGTTTCGTAAAATTAAAACGCCGAAAGAGTTTGGCAGAATGCTTTTCAAGTTATGTTTTTGCTTTGTTGCATGATTGATTGCGGGAGACTGTGTCAAAGCGGGAGCAGTTCGAGTTTTTAACTGCTTGATAAAAGAAAAAGACAGGAAGTTTGTTTGCTTCCTGTCTTTCATTATGAGAGTTATTACATGTTTAGATCGTTTGCACGGTTTCAACGAGTTTTTTGCCTGTTTGAACTGCTTCAAGGTTTGCAGGTATCAATTTATGATGTCTTTCAGGCAAGGATTTTTGTAAACCTTTTTCGATAAATTCTTCGGTTACAACCGGTTTTACTTGAAGGAATGCTCCCAATACTATCATATTGAAAACTTTCGACATTCCGAGTTCTGCACTTTTTTCTGTTGCAGCAACCTTGTAAATGTTTATATCCTTTCTTGTAGGAGGGTGAACGATTCCGTTAGGGTCGTACAACAATACTCCGCCGGGTTTTACCGATTGCTCGAACTTATCCAAAGATTGTTGGTTAAGTATGATTGCCGTATCGAATTGGCTGATAATAGGAGAGGATATTCTCTCGTCGGAGATGATAACAGAAACATTGGCTGTACCACCTCTCATTTCAGGTCCGTATGACGGCATCCAGCTGACTTCCTTATTTTGCATTGCTCCCGAGTAAGCAAGTATTTTACCCATTGATAAAACTCCTTGTCCTCCAAAGCCTGCTATTATTATTTCCTCTGTCATTTTGATGTGTTTTTTAATGGGTTACTATCTTACTAATTGTCCATCGACTTTTATGTCGCCGGGAACGTATTTTTCAAACATGTGTTCTTTCATCCATTCGTTTGCTTGAACAGGGGTCATTTTCCAACCGGAGTTGCATGTGGAAACGAATTCTACGAAAGAAGTTCCTTTCTTGTTTGATTGGTTCTCGAAAGCTTTTCTTACGGCTTCTTTTGCTTTCTTCACGGCTGCCGGTGTGGAAGCGGATTGACGGGTTACGTAGTATGTACCCGGCAACTGTGCCACAAGTTCGGTTATTTGCAAAGGATAACCGTTCAAATCCACTCTACGTCCGTAAGGAGTGGTTGCCGTTTTCATGCCTAACAAAGTGGTAGGTGCCATTTGTCCTCCGGTCATACCGTAGATTGCGTTGTTGACAAAGAAGATTACTATGTTCTCTCCTCTGTTACAAGCGTGGATTGTTTCGCCTGTTCCTATCGCTGCAAGGTCTCCGTCTCCTTGATATGTGAATGTGTGCATATCAGGGTGAAGTCTTTGTATTGCGGTAGCCAATGCGGGAGCTCTTCCGTGAGCCGCTTCAACGAAATCCACATCGAAATAGTTATATGCCAATACGGAGCAACCCACAGGGGCAATACCTATTGTTTGATCTTGGATTCCCATTTCGTCTATTACTTCTGCAATTATTCTATGTATTGTTCCGTGCGGACAGCCGGGGCAATAGTGCATAATTGCATCTGTCATAACGCTTGTTTTCTTGTAAACAAGGTTTTCGGGTTTTATTATCTCTTCGTTAAACATAATCTTAGCCTTTAATTATATCGTTTTCCAATGCTGCCAACACTTCTTGAGGTGTCGGGATTATTCCTCCGTAACGTCCGAAGTATTTTACCGGACATTTGAACTCGGATGCCAACTGTACATCTTTCACCATTTGACCTGCGGACATCTCAACAGTGAGTATGCCCTTTACTCTTTGAGCCAATTTCTTGATTGGTTCGCTTGGGAATGGGAAGAGGGTGATTGGTCTTAACAATCCTACCTTTATGCCTTTTTCTCTTGCAAGTTGAAGAGCCTTGTGCGAAATTCTGGCACTTGAACCGTATGCTACGATGATGTAATCGGCATCTTTGCACATGATTTCTTCATATCTTGTATCGTTCTTTTCCATTTCACGATACTTGGCTTGAAGTTTGTGGTTGAATTGTTCTTGTTTTACGGAGTCAAGTTCCAAGGAGGTTACTATGTTGTGTCCTCTTGTTGCAGGCTTCCCGAATGCTGCCCATGGTGCTTTGGCTGCGATTTCTTCTTTTGTCCAACGAGGAACATGGTCACCTACATACAATTTCTCCATTGCTTGTCCGATTGCTCCATCGGAAAGTATCATTACCGGAGTACGATATTTGAATGCTATATCCCATGCATCGAATACGAAGTCGTACATTTCTTGAACTGTTGCGGGAGCCAATACGTACATTTGGTAGTCTCCGTGTCCGCCGCCTTTTGTGGCTTGGTTATAGTCGGCTTGCGATGGTTGGATTGTTCCCAATCCCGGACCTCCACGAACAACGTTAACAACCAAGCAAGGCAATTCGGCACCTGCAAGGTATGTCAAGCCTTCCTGCATCAAACTCATTCCGGGTGAAGAGGAAGATGTCATGACTTTCTTTCCTGTGGCTGCACCTCCATATACCATATTGATTGAGGCCATCTCACTTTCTGCCTGTAACACTACCATTCCGGTTTTCTCCCAAGGCATTTCTGCCATAAGGTGTTCCATAACCTCTGACTGCGGAGTTATAGGGTATCCGAAATAGCCGTCGCAACCGGAGCGGATTGCTGCCTCGGCAATCGCTTCGTTACCTTTCATCAATTTCAATTCCTTTGCCATTTCCTTAAAGTTTAGTCGTTTATAATTTAGCCTTGTAAACCGTTATAACTCCGTCGGGACAAACCATTCCGCAGCTTGCACAGCCGATGCAATCATCTTTAATCTGTTCGGCGTAGTTGTAACCTTTACCATTTACATTTGCTGATAAGGCGATTACCTGCTTAGGGCATACCGAAGCACAAACTCCGCATCCCTTGCAACGCTCAATATCAACTACAATTGCTCCTTTTATTGCCATTGTCGTCTGTTTTTGATGAATAATTTACTTGTTCTTTTCAGCCCCCAAAATTAGCACTTTATTTTGGAATGGCAAGCACTTGCAGCGTTAAATCTCATTTTCAGCTGCTATTTGGCAGTGAACATATCTTCTGTTTTGTGTGTTTATAAGGCGTAAACGTAAAACATATATAATATGAAAAGAATGGAATTGACACAATTGCCTTACTCCATGGAGGCATTGGAGCCGCACATAGGCAGATTGACTATGGAGTTTCACCATGGTAAGCACCATCGTGCATATATCGATAACCTGAACAAACTTATTGCAGGTACTAAGTTCGAGACAATGACGCCGGAAGAAATCATAAAGAATTCCGAAGGCAGTATTTACAATAATGCAGCACAGGCTTGGAACCATGATTTCTATTGGAATTGCCTCTCTCCGGAGGGAACGAAAGAGCCTTCCTCCGGCTTGCTTCATGCGATGGACAAGAAGTTTGGCGGTTTTGACGAGTTCAAAAAGCAATTCACCCTTTCCGCTTTGGGTTTGTTTGGCAGCGGTTGGGTTTGGTTGGTTAAAGATGAAGCGGGTAAGTTGGAGATAATTTCAAGCCCGAATGCAGGTAATCCGATAAGAGAAAACAAAACCCCTCTTTTGGTTTGCGATGTCTGGGAACATGCTTATTATCTTGATAAGCAAAACCGCAGAGCAGATTATGTGGAAAGCTTCTGGAAAGTGGTGGATTGGAAGAAAGTCTCTCAGAGATATTGAATTGTGTTTGTGTGAGTAAAGAAAATTCCATGATAAGCTGTGAATGATTAGAGCTTCATGGGATTTTCTTTTTTTGCATTTGTTGGTATTTCGACATTCTTGGAATAGTTCAGAATTAAGAATTTTCAAATTCATTAACTTCATAGCTTGCGAAAGAATTGAGAAGAGGCAATCAGGCTGAATTTTTGCGAGTATTTGAGAGTTTATCAATATGCTGGTTTTTAGTTGTTTGTAAAATTCTTTTGAGATTGACGAAAATAAAACGCCGTTTTGGAATCGTAAGACGCCGTCTTATTTCGAGAAAACGGCGTTTTGATAGTGATAATATTTCGTATTTAGAGCAAAAAGACTGCCTTCTTCCCCTGAAAAGACAGCGTTTTTTTCATCAGATGTCTTCTTTTCATTTTCCGAAAAAGCCCTTTTGCCCGAAAATTACCCCAAAACACAGAAAAAATTCCACGACTTACGCCTTTCACATTCTTACTTCATCATTAGAAAAATAGGCTTGTTCAACGTTGTTTCTCTCAAAAAAAAGAATAAAGCACGATTATCCGGGAAATATATCGTACATTTGCAGTGTCTGACAAAACAGCAATATATTCAAGAACGAAAACACGGGAAAATGAAGCAAATTTTCAAGAAGGCAGCTTCGGTAGTATTTGTCATGTTGGCATTTACGGCTTGTAACGAGCATGATTTCGAAGGAGAGAATAATGATTTATTCCAACGTAAAAATGCTTCCTCCGATTCGGAGGTTATTGTTTTAGGTAAACAGTACCCTAATCCATATTCGGTTAGAAATATGCTTGCGGCATATTCCGAACTTAAAAATTCCGGAGAAAACATCGGAAACATAAATATTCGTACGACGGATCTTTATGTTAGGTTTTTGCCTACGGATACAGCACAATATAATGCACTGAGTGAGGATACATCAATGGTTTTGTTTGATTATCCTTTGGATTATGAAATTGTTCAAGAGGGAGAGTATTATCATGATCCATCTATTCCGGAGGATAGTTACACATGGTTGTACACCACAGTACCTGCGGGCTATCAATTCAATCCGAATATAAGGTACGAGATTTTGGATAGTTGCTATATTTCTCGTGATGATAATGAGAATATCATAAGTGATGATGATAAATTGGAACAAATGTCGTTCAAATTACTCGGATTGGATAAAATCTTTGCAGATTCCGAAGATCAAGGAGCAAAAGGTTGGTTTCGTGGAAAGAAACCAAAAGGCACGTATAGGGTTTATGATACTGATTTAGGTTATTATGTCCCTGTGAAATGCGCACAAGCTATCTGTCACAATATTGTAAAATGGGGATATGCCCGAATTGGGGAAAATGGACGGTATGAGATGAATAAGAAGTTTCATACAAAAGTGTATTATAAAATCAAGTATTCAAACTCCAAGAGTTTCAATATACGGTATCCTGTGTTAACCGCTTATAGCCGTTTTGGATTTCATGGCAAAAGTGGATATAGCAAAGATATTGCACCGAGTGGAAACAGTTGGAAACTTGCAACGATAAATAATGCAGCTTACGAATATTATGATATCTGTACCATGAACAAGATTTTGACACCTCCGAATAATTTGAAAATATTCATGACAAACTTCTCAAGAAATGGTGCAGCTCCTATGCTGACAAGGGTTTATCATCCGATAGGAGCAAATTCGCATTCGTCCTGGTTGAGTTTCTTTGTCAATATTGTTTATGGTTTGCCGGCAACAGTGATAAACAATACAATCCTGAAACTTGTAGGACCGGATATAGTCGTAGGAGGAAATACAGAAAAGTCATTATCTATTTATAAGACAACCTGCCACGAACTTGCTCATGCAAGTCATTTCAGACAAGTCGGTAGTGAGTATTGGGCATTGTACATAAGCTATATAATGACGTATGGGGCGTATGGTGATGTTGGTGATTATAATTCAGGGGTTTGTGGAGTCGGTGAGATGTGGGGATACGCCATGGGTAATGTTTTGGCAAATGAGAAATACAATAAGGATATGAAGAGTAAAGTTGTATTTTGGTTTAATTGGAGAATTCTCTCAGATATTATGACTCAGGGAGTTTTGAGCAAAAGACAGATATTTGATTGCCTCACTAATGAAGTGAGATCTCATGATGAATTGAAATCGAAGATGAAGCGGTTATATCCGACAGAGGCAAACAAAATAGATACGATATTTGGAACTTACGGATTTTAGTCATGAATGGAATAAGAATATGCTTGGCGATTTGTTTAGCTGTTTTGTTGTTGGCATTCTCGTGTTATCCGGAGATAAATATGATTGTGAAAAACAAAACGGATAAGACATTGTACCTGACATTAGATGATGAAAGCTCGTTTATCATAAGACCTTTTCAAGAAAGAACAATAATTGGATTCTATCAGGGTGACGGATATTTCTACCAATGTTTATTGGAATATAACCATTGCAGACTTCAGGAAAATG
>URCX01000056.1 GCA_900546465.1 uncultured Bacteroidota bacterium
GAACGGCTTTATACAATTATTTGTTCGCCAAGAAAAACGGCGGAGATTTTATTTTGAGAATCGAGGATACCGACCAAACTCGTTTTGTAGAGGGTGCGGAGAGCTATATCATTGAGGCTTTCGAGTGGTTGGGCTTGAAGTTCGACGAAGGTGTCGCAACGGGTGGCAAGTATGGTCCTTACAGACAGAGTGAACGTAAGGAAATATATAAGTCGTATGCTTTGGAGTTGGTGGAAAAGGGTCATGCTTATTATGCTTTTGATACTACGGAAGAGTTGGAGGCAAAGAGGAAAGAGGCTGAATGTGAGAAAAGAACCTTTCAGTATGATTGCAAGACAAGAGGAGGTTTGAAAAACTCTCTTGTTCTTTCCAAGCAGGAGACCGAGGCTTTACTTGCTGCGTCTGTGCCTTACGTTATACGTTTCCGCTTCCCTAAAGATGTATTGATAGAGTTCGATGACTTGATAAGAGGACATGTAAAGGTTAATTCGTCGCTTTTGGACGACAAAGTTTTGTACAAATCCGATGGTATGCCGACTTATCACTTGGCAAATATAGTCGATGACCACTTGATGGAGATTTCTCATGTGATAAGAGGGGAGGAATGGTTGCCGTCCTGTCCTTTGCATGTAATGCTTTACCGTGCATTCGGTTGGGAAGAGACAATGCCGAAATTTGCTCATCTGCCTTTGTTATTGAAACCCGAAGGCAGCGGGAAATTATCAAAAAGAGACGGAGACAGATTGGGTTTCCCTGTTTTCCCTTTGCAATGGACAGACCCTAAAAGCGGAGAGGTTTCCTCCGGTTACAGAGAAAGCGGTTACCTGCCGCAGGCGGTAGTAAATATGTTGGCTTTGCTGGGTTGGAATCCGGGTACTGAGCAGGAGATTTTTTCTTTGGAAGAATTGGCAGAGGTGTTTTCGATAGACAGAATAAGCAAACACGGTGCGAGATTCGATCTTGAAAAAGCCAAATGGTTCAATCACCAATATCTTCAAAAGCTTGACGATAAAGTATTGACGCAGCAATTCATGCTTGACCTGAAAGCAAGAGGCATAGATAAGGAGAAAGTTTTTGTGGAAAGGGTCGTGAAGTTGATAAAGGAGAGATGTTCCTTTGCAAAGGAGTTGTGGGATAACGGAGATTACTTTTTCGTTGCTCCTCAGGTATATGCCGAAAAAGCTTTGAAGAAACGGTGGAAAGAAGGCATGAGTGAGAGAATGCAATTCATAGTTTCCGAATTGGAAAAACTGAGTGAGGATAATTGGGCAGAGAAAGCTGAGGATTTCCTTATGGATTACATTTCCAAGAACGAACTTAATATGGGGCAGATAATGAATTCCATCCGTTTGGCTGTGGTAGGAGATACAAGGGGCTGCGGAATGGTGGATATTTTCGCTGTTTTGGGTAAAGAGGAGTCGCTTGACAGAATGCAGACGGCTGCCCAAAGGATTGCTTTGTAGGCTTGAAATACTTTTTTTACCATGACAAGCAAGGTAAGGACGGTTTGCATAATCGGTAAAGGGAATGTGGCATGGCATTACGAGAGACGGTTTAGGGAGAAGGGCTTTGTCTGCAATACGTTCTCCGCTCGTGAAGAAGTGCCGAAGCAATGCCATGAAGCCGATTTGGTTGTTATTGCAGTGAAGGACGAAGTCATTGCAGAGGTTGCCGGAAAGCTGAAACCTATAAAGGGTATATTGGTTCATACTTCGGGCTTTGTCGGTACGGAATGCTTGAAAGAAGCAGCAGAATGTTATGGCAGTCTTTATCCTTTGCAGACTTTGAAGAAAGGGAAGGAAACGGATTTCGATACTGTGCCTTTATGTACGTACGGAAACACCGATACTGTAAAAGAGATTTTGAAAGAACTCGCCTTTTGTCTTTCTTCTATAAATTACGAATTGTCGGATAATCAGCGTAAGAGCCTGCATCTTGCAGCGGTTTTCTGCAATAATTTCCCCAATCATTTATTCGGAATAGCCAAGAGTATTTTGAATAAGGAGAATATACCTTTTTCAACTTTGTTTCCCTTGATGGATATGACGGTAAGCAGAGCAAAATTGTTTAATCCGTTCGAGGTTCAAACGGGACCGGCAATACGAAAAGAGCAAAGTATAATGGAACAGCATAAGGCGATGTTGGGCAAGGAAGAGAAAGAAATATACGAGTTGTTAAGCAGGAGAATTATCGAATATCATGAGAAAAACGAGAAATGAAGATATGAAAAGAATAGTTGTTCTTACGGGAGCCGGTATCAGTGCGGAGAGCGGCATAAAAACTTTCAGAGATTCGGACGGTCTTTGGGAGAATTACAGGGTTGAAGATGTAGCAACATATGAGGCGTGGGTGAGAAATCCGGATTTGGTAAGGGAGTTTTATAACCAAAGACGTAAAGAGGTGATGGCTGCCGAGCCTAACGAAGGACATAAGCAGTTGTTGAGATTGGAAGAGACTTTTAAGGTTGATGTCATCACTCAAAATATAGATGATTTGCACGAAAGGGCAGGTAGTTCCGATGTATTGCATCTCCACGGAGAGGCAAAGAAATTGTGTAGTGAGACAAATCCCGATGAGGTTGTGGAGTTGAATGGCTGGGAACAGACAGCAGACATGAAGGATTCCTCAGGAAAACCTTTACGACCTTTCATAGTATGGTTCGGAGAGGCTGTCCCGAATATAGTACCTGCAGCAGAATTATGCAGAATGGCAGATATAATGATTGTAATAGGCACAAGCCTGAATGTTTATCCCGCTGCGGGTTTGTTGGGATATGCAAAGCCGGACTGTATTAAGTATTTGGTCGATCCGAAAGAGCCGGCGACAAGTCTGAACGGAATAAATTTTGTAAAAGAAAAGGCTTCCACGGGAGTAAAAAAGGTGGTTGACGAGATATTAAGACTTTATAGTAAATAGGAAGAGCGATGAAGAATGTATATATAGAGACTTACGGCTGTCAAATGAATCAAGCGGATAGCGAAGTGGTGGGAGCTATTGTTAAAGCGGAGGGATATGATTTGACAGACGACCTTTATGAGGCGGATGTTATATTCGTGAATACTTGTTCGATAAGAGAGAATGCAGAACAAAGGGTTAAAAAGCGTCTTACGGAGTTCTCAAGCCTGAGACGGAGTAAATCGTGGTTGAAGATAGGTGTTCTCGGTTGTATGGCGGAAAGATTGCAAAAACAATTAGTGGAAGAAAACGGTGTTGACCTTGTTGTCGGTCCCGATTCCTACAGGGATATTCCGCGATTGTTGGCTTTATCGGGTAAACAAGCCGGTATTTCCGTGGAACTTTCGGATAAGGAAACTTATGCAGACATAAACCCTGTGAAATTGAACACTAATGGGGTTACTGCTTTCATTTCCATAATGAGAGGTTGCGAAAACTTCTGCTCTTATTGCGTTGTGCCTTATACAAGAGGCAGAGAAAGAAGCCGTGATCCTCAAACAATAGTGGCAGAGGCTGCGGATCTGTTTGCAAAAGGGTATAGAGAAGTAACATTGCTCGGACAGAACGTCAATTCATATATATGGAATAAAGGAGAAGCCTCAGAGGTTGATTTCGCAAAACTCATGGAGATGGTTGCACAGGTAAGTCCGTTGTTGAGAATAAGATTTTCGACTTCCCATCCTAAGGATATTTCCCAAGAGCTTTTGAATACGATTGCCAAATACGATAACATATGTAAATTTATTCATCTTCCCTTGCAGTCGGGCAGCACCCGAATGCTGAAATTGATGAATAGAAAATATACAAGAGAGGATTATTTGGAGAAAATAGCTGCTATAAAAAGAACTATAAAGGATTGCGGATTGGCAACCGATATAATAGCGGGATTTTGCAACGAAACATTGGAAGATCATAAAGATACATTGGATATGATGAGACAGGTAGGATATGACTCCGCTTATATGTTCAATTATTCCCAGCGTTCAAACACTCTTGCCGCGAAAAAGTATGCCGATGATATACCTTATGAAGAAAAAACAAGGCGTTTGGAAGAAATAATCGACTTACAGAGAGAACTGTCTTTGCAAAGCAATAAAAGAGATGTGGGAAAGACGTTTGAGGTGCTTGTTGAGGGAACATCAAAAAGAAGTGAGGATAAATTGTTCGGAAGAAATTCACAAAATAAAGTTGTGGTATTCGATAAAGAAAACTTCAAACCGGGCGACTATGTTAATGTAAGAGTAATGGATTGCACCTCTGCAACCCTTTTCGGAGAAACAATCTGACTTTTTGATGCCTGAGACAAGAAAAAGTTACAGAAAGCCTCTGTGTGATTAAGAAAAGAACTATCTTTGCAAAACTAAAATGTGATAGTATGAGTAGAGTTTACAGACTTATTCCGTTGTTTTTGACGGTTGTTGTGTTTTTGTGTTCATGTACATCGCAGAAAAATCTGATATATCTGCAAGGAACTGAGAACGAAAATAACGAAATAGTATATGATTATGCAGGAAGTATGACTAATTATTCTCCTGACTATGTATTGGCAGAGCAGGATATGTTGTACATTCAAATAACCTCCACGGTAGGAAACGAAGCCAATGCTTTATTCAACGGTTCGGCTAATACGAATTACATGAACTCGGACAATTCTGTGTTCTTGAATAGTTTCGTTGTGGATAAAGACGGAGAAATCGGCTTGCCCTTGATAGGCAAAGTGCATGTCAAAGGATTGACTGTGCAGGAAGCAGAGAATAAAATAAAGGAAAGAGCCGAGGAATTTGTGCAAGGTGCTGTTGTTTCTTGCAAAATGGTGAATTTCAAAGTGTCCGCCTTAGGAGAAGTGGCTCGTCCGGGAACTTATACGTTCTATCAACCTAATGTGAATGTTTTTGAGGTGATTGCAGCCGCAGGAGACTTGACCTATTATGGAAACAGGCACAAAGTAAAAGTCGTAAGAAAGACCACCAATGAAGACATCATCTATACCTTAGACCTAAGTGATGCAAAGATACTGCAAGATAAAAGACTGTATCTTCAACCCGGAGATTTGGTATATGTGGAACCAAACAAGAGTACAAAGGCTCTGACAACTCTTAACATTCCTTTGAACACCATAACAAGCACTCTGTCGATTATTACTTCCATAGCTTCCGTCGCAGCAGTGATTGTTTCCTTAAACAACAAATAAGAGAATAAAGAAAAGCAGAATCATGAATAACAATACAGTGAACGAGAACGTAGAGAGAGGAGAATCTAATATAAATTTGGCAGAAGTCTTCCATAAAATGCTCTCCAAATGGCATTGGTTTGCCATTGCCATTGTCATTGCAATGGTTGCAGCTTTCATTATCACAAAATATTCCGTACCTCAGTACGAAGCAACGGCTACATTGCTGATAAAGGATAACGATGGGATAATGGGACAGATGAATATGCTGAATAATGTTTTCAGTAATAGATCTCAGGTTAATTTTCAGAACGAAATAGGAACCATTCAGTCCTTGACAATGGTAAAAAGAACCATTAAAGCACTCGGATTTCATACTACGTATTATTGTAAAGAGAATATGAGATATGTGGATATTTACAAAGATGCTCCGTTCGAGGTAGTGGTTGATTTATATCAGTCTCAGCCGACAGGCATAAGAGTAGAAGTAGGACTGTCAAACCAAAACAGTTGTGTCGTTTCTTATAATGCGAAAGATAATGTACCGGTTTATGATTATGCAGAGGATAGATTATTGGAGAAAACCACAAGTGTGCATAAACAAGAAGTTACATTGAAGTATGGAGAATGGTTTTCCAAAGATGGCATGAGGTTCAAAGTACAACTTAAAGAACCGGAAAAGTGGAATGAGAATTACTCCAAAATAAATTATGCCTTTACCATAAACGACCTTGATGCCGTAGCAAAAGCATTTAACGCCACTCAGGTGGAACTGATAAACAAGGAGAGTTCGATTATATCCATAAAGTACAAACATCAAAACAAGAATAAGGCAGAGGATTTCGTGAATATGCTTTGCAAAATCTACATCGACATGACTTTTGAGGAGAAAAACTACCTTAATATCAGTACTATTGATTTTGTGAACTCTCAAATAGCAGCGATTTCCGACTCTTTGAATATAGCAGAGAAGCGTCGTGAGATATTCCAACAAAATAATAACACTCTTAATCTGACAAATGATGCAGCCTATCTTTATGAAAGAGCAAATGAATTGGAAGTTCAACGTGCGGAAGCATATACTCAAAGGTCTTACTATAACGCTTTGGAGGAATATGTCAACAAAGCGAATTTGGAAGATGGTATTGTTGTCCCATCAACAATGGGTATTCAAGACCCTATCCTCAACGGATTGGTAGAGACTCTTACAAAATTGGTTTTGGAGAAGCAAAGGCTTTCCACAACTCTCACTCCTAAGAGTCCTAAAATGAAAGAACTGTCTTTGCAAATAAAGACAACACGTCAGCAAATACAGGAAAACCTCCGTAGCATAAAGAAGCAATCGGATATTACCGACAGAGAACTCAAACGACAAAAGAATCTTTTGCAGGTAGAGATAGATAAATTACCTACAACGCAAAGAAATATGATAAACTTGGAAAGACAGTTCAAGTTTAACGATGAAATCTACACTTTCCTATACCAAAAGCGTGCAGAAGCGGAGATTGCAAAGAATGCAGCTTTGCCTGATCACAAGGTAATAGACTCTGCTAAATATGCAGTCAAAGTTTATCCGAAAACAGCAATAAATTTCTTGATTGCATTAGTATTGGGCTTGTTGGCTCCGGGCGGATATATATTTGTTCGCTACTGGATGAACAATACAATCGAAGGAAAAGATGATTTGGAGAAAATATCGTCCAACTCTATCTTGGGTTACATTCCCGAATTTCCGGCTGAGTATAACAGAATGATCGTATTCTCTCAGCCGAAGTCGCAAATCACCGAATCATTCCGATCTTTGAGAACAAATATCAAGTACATACTGCAAGATGATAATGCCACAGAGGGACGGATTATTCTTACGACCTCATCTACGCCCAATGATGGAAAAACTTTGACAAGTTTAAATCTTGCTTCTGTATTTTCTCTGAACGGAGCAAAAACATTGATAGCCGGTTATGACCTTCGCAAACCGAGACTTGCCAAGATATTCAATGTTAACGGACATGCCGGCATCTCAACTTACCTTATAGGAAAATCAAGTTTGGATGAAATTTTGCAACATACCGAGTTTCCTAATCTTGACGTACTGTGTTCGGGTCCTGTTCCGCCAAACCCATCGGAATTGGTGGATTCCGATAAGAACAGAGAATTGTTGAAAGAATTAAGGAAAAGATACGATTATATAATCTTGGATACGCCTCCTGTATCTCTTATTGCAGATGCACAATGTTTGGCTAAGGAAACAGATGTTAACTTATTCGTCGTTCGTAGCGGCCAAACCGATAAAGGTGTAATGCGAATTGCTTTGTCCGAACTTGAAGAAAGAAGCAATGTAAAGGTCAATTTCGTATTGAACGGTATACAAAACGCCATGCAGAAGTACGGTTACGGATACGGTAAAGCGTATGGATACGGCTATGGCTACGGTTACGGAGGCAAATATGGTTACGGCGGGTACGGATATGGCTATTTTGAAGACGAACCAAGCAACGGAAAATCCGGAAAGAAGCACAAGAAAAAAGTCTAAGTTTATTTATACTGATGTTTGCGGGCATTCGATGTCCGCAAATATTTTTTTTACAGATATGAGACACTATAACATACCGGTATTTATCCCTGAGCTTGCCTGCCCCAACCAATGTATTTACTGTAATCAAAGGCATATTTCCGGACAACTTGAACCGGTCTCAACAGCACAGGTTCGTAATATAATAGACCGACATTTGAAAAGTTTCAAATACCCATGTGAAGTGGAACTTGCCTTTTTCGGCGGCAGCTTTACGGGGTTGAAAATATCGGAACAAGAAGAATATCTTGCAACAGTGCAACCTTACATAAAGCAAGGGACAATAAGCAGTATAAGACTGTCGACCAGACCGGATTACATAGACTCCGAAATCCTTAATCTATTGAAACAATACAAGGTTAAGACAATAGAATTAGGAGCTCAATCCCTTTGCGATGAGGTTTTGCAATATTGCGAACGCGGACACAGCGTAAGAGATGTGGAACTTTCCTCTGCAATGATAAAAAGCAAGGGGTTTTCATTGGGGCTTCAAATGATGGTCGGCTTGCCACTTGATACGCCTGAACGTTCCAAGCAAACAGCTTTGAAAATAGTTGAATTGGGAGCCGACAATACCCGTATTTATCCCACTCTCGTGATAAAACACACTAAGTTGGCAGAACTCTATCAAGTCGGAGCGTATCAACCCTTAAGCCTTACAGAAGCCGTAGAGCGTACGGCGGAAATCTATAAAATCTTCACGGCAAACGACATAAATATTCTACGGGTTGGTTTGCACCCAAGCGAGGGCTTGATAAGCGGAACAGACCTTGTGGCAGGACCCTTCCATGTATCCTTTCGCGAACTCGTTCTAAGCAGAATATGGCTTGAAAGATTGCAATCCTTACCCGAAGATTGTACCTCCATAAGGCTTAATCCCAAAGACGTAAACTATGCAATCGGCTATCAATCCTGCAACCGCAAACATCTGAAAGCCATCAACAGAGAGATAAAACTCATACAAGACAACTCCATTGCACGAGACAGTTTCCTTATAAACCATATTCGCTGAAACCGAAACGCCCTTTCAGAAAATTAAAACGCCGTTTCAATTTTCTGAAACGCCGAAAGAATTTCTTGGAAGGGCGTTTCAATTTTTTCTTTCGGCGTAAAGAAGCAGGGCTTGTATTTCAAATAAAAATAGTACCTTTGCATGGTTAAAATCATATCGTATGGCAAATAGTCAGACTGTAACAGTTGAAACTGCAAAGGAATTGGGATTGTTACCCGAAGAGTTTGAGAAGATTAAGGAATACCTTGGAGGCAGAACGCCTAACTATACGGAGTTGAGTATTTATTCCGTAATGTGGAGTGAGCATGCTTCTTACAAAAATTCGATAAAGTATTTGAAAACTCTTCCGAGAGAGGGTAAGCAATTATTGGTGAAACCAGGTGAGGAAAATGCGGGTATGGTTGATGTCGGTGGAGGTATTGCTTGTGTTTTCAAGATAGAGTCGCATAACCACCCTTGTGCCGTGGAGCCTTTTCAAGGTGCTGCAACGGGTGTGGGCGGAATAAACAGAGATATTTTCACTATGGGGGCTCGTCCTGTGGCTCAGTTGAATTCTTTGCGTTTCGGAGATATAAACAATCCTCATACGCAGTGGCTGGTAAAAGGTGTAACAAAGGGCATTTCTCATTACGGTAATGCATTCGGCGTTCCGGTATTGGGAGGAGAGGTTTTCTTTGACGAATGCTTTGAACACAATCCTTTGGTGAATGCGATGAGTGTAGGTGTAATGAGGAAGGAGGATTTGATTTCGGCAGTTGCCAAAGGTAAAGGCAATCCTGTTTATATTGTAGGCTCTTCCACGGGAAAGGACGGCATACACGGAGCAACTTTTGCTTCGGCTGATGTTACGGAAAACACGGCTGATGATATTCCTTCAATACAAGTGGGCGACCCTTTCCAAGAAAAATTGTTGCTTGAAGCCACTTTGGAATTAGGTAAAACGGATGCGATTGTCGGTATGCAGGATATGGGTGCGGCAGGTATTATTTGCTCTACTTCGGAGATGAGTGAGAAGGGACATTCGGGTATGGTTATTGATTTGGATAAAGTTCCGTTGAGACAGCAGAACATGGAAGCATGGGAAATCTTGCTTTCGGAAAGTCAGGAGAGAATGTTGGTATGCGTGAAGAAAGGAAAAGAGGAAGAGGTTGAGAGAATATTCGAGAAATGGGACTTGAATTGTGCAAAGATAGGCGAGGTAATAGATGAGGACATGCTTTACTTCCATTGGAAAGGCGAATTGGTTGCGAAAGTGCCTGCGGCTTCTTTGGTTTTGGGCGGCGGAGCTCCGGTTTATAATCGTTCGTATAAGGAACCTGCTTATTATAAGGAAACATTGGCTTTTTCTGCCGACAAGATTGCAGAACCGGATTTGCAGGAAGCAAAAAAGATTGCCAAATTTCTAAGCACATCTCCTAATATAGCCTCAAAGAGGTGGGTTTATGAACAGTATGATTCAATGGTTGGCACAAAAAATATGTCAACCAACCGACCGGCCGATGCGGGTGTGGCAAATTTGAAAGGAACTGACTTTGCGATTGCAATGACTTGCGATTGTAATTCAAGATATGTGTATTCCGATCCCTTGATAGGAACTCAGATTGCTGTTGCAGAGGCTGCAAGGAATATAGTTTGTGCAGGTGGTGAACCTTTGGCAATAACCAACTGCTTGAACTTCGGCAATCCTTATAATGAAGAGACTTATTGGCAATTTGTGAAAGCAATAGAGGGCATGGGAATTGCATGCAGAAAATTCAATACTCCTGTTACGGGTGGTAATGTAAGTTTCTACAATCAGGCTTCGATGAACGGAAAGGTTGAAGCGGTTTATCCGTCTCCTGTAATAGGTATGATAGGTACAATAGAGAAGGATAAGCAGATGACACTTGACTTCAAGCGTGCCGATGCAACGATATATCTTTTGGGTGATTTGAAAGACGACATAAGTTGTTCGGAATACCTCTATTCTTATAGAGGTATAAAGTTGTCGCATACTCCTTACTTTGATTTGAATAAGGAAGCCAATATGCAGAGAGCGTTGAGTGATTTGATAAATCAAGGTTTGATAGAGTCGGCTCATGATGTGAGTGAGGGCGGTATATTTATTTCTGTTTTGGAATCGGCAATGTGCAGAAATTTCGGCTTTGATTTGTTTACCGGAGGAGAAATTCGTTTGGACTCATTCCTTTTCGGAGAAAGTCAATGTCTTTTGCGGCATCCATTTGGGCCAGTATTCACCGTCATGGAATATGTTGTGGGCGACGTATCCCGTTGCACCGGTATTGTCCTTCCACGGGATGTAGTACAGATTGTCGAGTGCGCCGTCTTCTACCGGCTCGGCATTGGGGTCGGGACGGCTGTATGTAATTGTGTAGTTGTGATGCGTCTTGGGCGA
>URCX01000057.1 GCA_900546465.1 uncultured Bacteroidota bacterium
TTTTCCTCTCTTGCATGGCAGGCTTCGGACTTTTACACCATAGAACTGCAACATATTTACCGCCAATCGGACAAAACCTTTATCGATATACTGAACCGAGTAAGGGATAACCGCATTTCGCATAATATCATAGAAAAACTGAACAGCCGATACCTTCCCGATATATTGAAAAAGAAAAACGAAGGCAGTGTGATACTCTGTACGCATAATCGAAAGACCAAGGCGATAAATGATAAGAGACTTTCCGAGATAAAGAGCAAGAGTTATTTCTATCAATGTGAGGTTGAAGGCGATTTTGACCCGAAAACATATCCCAATTCCGAAATTCTCGAACTTAAAGAAGGCTCTCAGGTCATGTTCATCAAGAACGATTACCAACACAAAGCCACAGAAAGAGACTATTACAACGGTTCCATCGGTAAGGTGGTGGAATTGGAGGAGAAGAAAGTACTTGTTCGTTTGCAGGAAAACGGTAAGGAGATAAGTGTTGAGCCTTACACTTGGGAGAAGTATCGTTACAGCATGGATAAGAAGACGATGGAAATAGTTCAAGAGGTCATCGGCTCTTTCAAACAGTATCCTTTGAAATTGGCATGGGCGATAACCATACATAAAAGTCAGGGTTTGACATTCGATAAAGCCATAATCGATGCCGACCAATCCTTTACGCATGGGCAGTATTACGTTGCGTTGAGTCGTTGCAAAACTTTGGAGGGCTTGACACTCGCTTCTCCATTCTCGCCGGAGGCAGTCATAACAGACGTAAAGGTGGACGATTTCAAGCATTCGCAAGAGGACAACAGGGCAGACGAGAAGACATTTGAGCAAGACCGCTTTGAATATTATTTCAACAGTCTCGAAGAAATCTTCGACTTTTCCGCCTTGCAGTTTGCCCTTGATGAACTCGATAAATTCAATATCGGACAAGTTGCAGGAAGGCAAGCGGAAGTCTCATCGGCATTTGCAAGCATTTCGAAAGCCGTGAAAGAAGATATAAGCGAAGTTTCCAAACGTTTTTCCGTGCAACTGAGGAGGATTTGCAGGGATAGCGGGATGTTGAAGGAGAGATGCGGCAAGGCAAGCGTTTATTTCTTGGAACAAATGCCGCTTTGCCTGTCATTGTTGCAGGCTTTGGACAGTTTGGATTGGGACGAATACCTTAGCAATGATGAAACGGAAGAACTTATCAGGCGTTTCGGAAACGAGGTGGAACTCAAATACCGATTGCTTCGCTATCTTCAAGCAAACGATTTAGACCTTGTGGCATATACAGAGTTGAAAAACAAGACTATTGCAGAGGGCGACAAAATGCAGTGGACGGCTTATAAAACCTTTATCAAGAAAGGCAAAAATGAAATGGCGATTCAGAAAAATGAAACGCCGAAAGAAAAAAATGAAAAGGCGTTCCGGAAAATTCAAACGGCGAAAGAGAAAAACGAAGAGTTGGAGATGGAAGATTTGTTCGCCGCATTGAAACAATGGAGACGACAACAAGCAGAGGAAGAAGGTTTGCCGGTATATTGTATCTTGTCCCAAAAAGCCATTGAGGGTATAACAAAATCACATCCCCAAACACAGGAGGAACTCCTCTCCATTAAAGGCATAGGAAAGAGAACCATGGAAAAATATGGTGATATTCTCCTTAAACTGATAGCCGAGAAAGCTTGAGCATAAAGCCGGATTTACAAATCCGATGAGCGGAATAAAGCGATAGCGTGTCGATTATTCTTTCTTTTGGTAGAGAATTATACCGCATCGTGAGATGTGGTCTTCCCGGATTTCGTTTTTCAATGTGTCGAATATGAAAATGTCGAACATATACGGTATGGGGGATTCGTCCAATGCGGCGTACAGACGGTTAACATCAAGTCGAGTCAATCCTTTACCGACTATGGTTATATCGACATCGGAGAAAGGTTTGTACGTTCCTTTGGCACGCGAGCCGTAAAGAATAACCTGTTCGATTTTTTCGTTTTCTGCAAACAGCTCATGCAATACCTGCATTTCACTATCGGTCAATCCGTATGGCATGATTGGAAATTATTTCTGTTTGATTGAATTTTAGTTTTTTCATCAGTTTTTTTCGGAAAGGGCTTGTTTATCTTTGGTTTATTTCTCTTGGTCGTAGAGAAATTTGTAGTACTTCAAGCCTGTCTCCGGATCTTCTCCATGCTCCACTCTGTTGCGGGCTCCGTGAATGTAAACGGTGAAATTCTTATCCAATTTGAGAATTGTCCGCAGGTAACGCTGCTCCCTTCGCAATGCCTCGTCGCTGAGAGTGAAGTTGTCGGCAAAGTCCATGTCGTAATCCTTTTCGTATTGCTCCCGATAGCTGCGAAAAGACTGTTTCATCTCGTCATCGCCGAATACTTCGTCGCCGAAGCGTTCCAAATCGAACTGTTTGCAGTCTTTGAGATAGTCTGCCGTTTTGGAAAGCAAGGCAACTTGGTCGGCTTTGTTTATTTCGTACTCTTCAGGCAGCTGTTCAGATACGAAGCCTTTGCAAAGGTTGATGGTATGTTGGGTATTGAAGTATGCGTCCTGCCTTTGTCTGATATTGAGAAAGCTGTCTGTCCAAAAGGCTGCGGCTTCTCCGCTGCGGTTTGAAACATCGACAACCTGCACAACAAAACCCTCTTCAGCCTCTTTGTTGTATATGATACAGCCTTTGTCCAATTTGTTGATGTTTATGCCGCTGTCGCTCTCTATATCGAAGCCTTCACCTTGCGGAAAGACTTTAAGATAGGTTTCTTTGTTCTCCGATTTGAATATTCCGAGTGCATCAACCGTCTCTCCTTCTACAAAGCAACGACTGAGCAGTGCAATATAAAGTTCTCCCGATTTAATGTTGGGGTGTTCCGAGACATTGTAAAGAAATTCCGCTATCTCAAGGCTTTGAGAGTAGAGTTCCATGGGATTATCAAAGACAGTTTTGGCACATCTCCATATCTTGTTGTTTTCAGCCGAAACTTCGCCTGACAATCTGTATGAAAGGGGAGATTTGAAACCGGTTGTGAAATACTTCATCAGCAGATTGCCTATTTCGCCGTGCAGCATGAATTCGGAAGGAGAGAGCTTCAATGGTTCATTATTAACTTTGTTGCCAATCTTATGGACAACCATTTTTTCTATTATGGCATCGTCGCAAGTAATCATCTGTTTGAATTTAGTGTTTGCAAAGTTACGATAATTTTCTCGGAGGACATAAAAAAACGAAGAGTGTACCGTTTCGGTACACTCCCCGTCAACATTAAATAACCATGAAAGAAATTTTATTTCTTCTCGTTCTTGTCCATTTCCTCTTTCAAAGAAGCCAAGATATCGATGTCTCCGAGTGTTGTTTTCTCCAATCCTTCGTTGATTTTCTTCACAGCGGCAGCTTCATTGTTAGACTTCTTGTCGTCTTTTCTTGGTTCTTCAGCCTGCCATGTGCGAGTGTGAGATATAACAATCTTTTTATTCTCTTTGGAGAACTCTATAACCTTGAAAGGAAGTTTTTCGTCAACTTTGGCTGTCGTTTTGTCTTCTTTCAAAAGGTGAGACTTAGGAGCGAAACCCTCAACTCCGTAAGGCAATGCCACAACGGCTCCACCCTTGTCGCTGATGCTCAAAATAGTTCCTTCGTGAACGGAGTTGACAGTGAATATGCTTTCAAACACATCCCAAGGGTTTTCTTCAAGTTGCTTGTGTCCCAAACTCAAACGACGGTTCTCTGCATCGACTTCCAAAACAACCACATCCATCTTTTCACCGATTTTGGTAAATTCGGCAGGGTGTTTTATCTTCTTGCTCCAAGAAAGGTCGGAGATGTGTATCAATCCGTCGATTCCTTCTTCCAATTCAACGAATATTCCGAAATTGGTGAAGTTTCTTACGATAGCTGTATGCTTGCTGCCGACAGGATATTTCTCTGCAATGTTCGTCCAAGGATCGGGGATAAGCTGTTTGATGCCCAAGGACATCTTTCTTTCTTCTCTGTCCAAAGTCAAAATTACAGCTTCAACCTCGTCGCCTATTTTCAAGAAGTCGTGTGCCGTTCTCAAATGTTGACTCCAAGACATCTCTGTTACGTGTATCAAACCTTCAACGCCGGGGATTATTTCAACGAAAGCACCGTAGTCAGCCAAAACAACAACTTTTCCTTTAACCTTATCGCCAACTTTCAAGTTAGGGTCAAGGCTGTCCCATGGGTGAGGAGTAAGTTGTTTCAATCCCAAAGCAATTCTCTTCTTGCCTTCATCGAAGTCAAGAATAACAACCTTAATTTTTTCGTCCAATTTGACAATTTCTTCAGGGTGTTGGATTCTGCCCCACGAAAGATCAGTGATATGAATCAAGCCGTCAACGCCGCCTAAGTCCACAAACACACCGTAAGACGTGATGTTCTTAACCGTTCCTTCCAATACCTGACCTTTTTCCAGTTTAGCGATGATTTCAGCCTTTTGAGCCTCAATCTCGTCCTCTATCAAAGCCTTGTGAGATACGACAACGTTTTTGTATTCGTTGTTTATCTTAACGACTTTGAACTCCATAACTTTGTCAACGAACACATCATAGTCGCGGATAGGCTTTACGTCTATCTGACTGCCCGGAAGGAATGCTTCGATGCCGAAGACATCTACGATAAGTCCGCCCTTGGTTCTGCTCTTTACGTATCCGTTGATGATTTCATGAGATTCGTAAGCCTGATTAACTCTTTCCCAAGATTTCAATATGCGAGCGTCTCTGTGAGAAAGCTTCAACTGACCACCGGCATCTTCTTTCTGCACAACGAAAACCTCTACCTTGTCTCCGACTTTCAAATCCGGATTGTAGCGGAACTCGTTCAACGGAATAACACCGTCAGACTTAAAACCTATATTAACTATAACTTCGCGGTTGTCTTTTGCCACAACCACGCCTTCAACCACTTGTTGATCGCCTATTTGGTTGAATGTTTTGTCATACGCTTCGGACATTTTCTCTTTTTCATCCGCTGCATACTTTGCATGTTCTTCTTCTGCCGCATTCCAATCAAAATCAGCCAAAGGTTGAACGTTTTTCAAATCTCTCATTTGTAGAAATATGACTTTTTAATTTGCCCCTTACCGGACGGTTAAACATAAAATTTAATTGAAAACACAATGCTTTTCCATCTTCTTTTCTCATCTGGTAAGCGATGTAAAGAGACAGAAAGCGTTTGCAAAGGTACGCTTTTTTCCTGATTTCGCCGTATAAATGCTCGTAAAAGCTCGAAAAGATGTAATTTTGCGGGCTTAAAACGACAACAAGATGAATACTCTTCCCACCATCATAAGCGATTTGGCTTTGATTTTGGTACTCGGCTCGGCATTCGGGCTTTTGTGTAAGTTTTTGAAACAACCTGTTGTGCTTGGTTATATAGTTGCAGGCTTTTTGGCAGGTCCTCATTTTACATTTACACCCACGGTTCAGCCGGAGAATATATCCACATGGGCAGACATAGGCGTTATTTTCCTTTTATTCGGAATGGGCTTGGAATTCAGTTTCAAAAAAATGATTTCCGTCGGTAAGGTCGGAGGTAAGGCTATGTTGTTTGAGGCAGTCTGTTTGTCGATTTTCGGTTTCTTTATAGGCAGGTTCATGGGTTGGAACGTCTTTGACAGTGTTCTTCTCGGCGGAATGCTTTGTATGAGTTCCACTGCCATAATTGTCAAAGCTTTTAATGATATGGGCTTGCAAAAAGAGCATTTCGCAGGCATTGTCTTTGGAATATTGGTTTTTGAAGACTTGTTTGCTATACTGCTTATGGTGCTTTTATCAGGATTTGCAGTCAGTCGCAGCTTCGAAGGCAGTGAGTTGGTATTCATGATAGCCCGTCTCGGTTTCTTTCTTGTCGTATGGTTTGTTGCAGGGATATATTTGATACCCACTTTGCTCAAAAAAATAAAGAAATACCTCAATTCCGAAATGCTTCTCCTCGTTTCCATGGGACTTTGTTTCCTTATGGTTGTCTTGGCGACTCGTGCAGGATTTTCTTCTGCCTTGGGTGCTTTCATAATGGGTTCCATACTTGCTGAAACAATGGAGTTGGAAAACATAGAAAAGGTAATCTCACCCATAAAGGACTTTTTCGGAGCAATATTCTTCGTATCCGTCGGAATGATGGTCGATCCTGCCATATTGCTTGATAATTTCGGCACGGTGCTTATTATAGCTGCTACATCTATATGCGGTAAGATGATATTCACCACCATGGGTGTAAGGTTTGCAGGTCAGAGTATGCGAACTGCCGTGCAGTCCGGTTTCTCACTTGCCCAAATGGGAGAGTTTTCTTTTATCATTGCTTCCGTCGGAATGTCTCTCGGATTAACCTCTCCGAGCATTTATCCCATCGTTATAGCCGTATCGGTTATAACTACCTTTACCACGCCATATACAATCAAACTTGCTCTGCCTTTTTACCATGTCCTCGAGTCTGTATTGCCGGATTCTCTGACTGATCGCCTGAACAAAACGGAGGATAAAAAGGCAGGAGAAAAAGAATCGGAATGGAAACAATTACTCGTCTCCTTTTTCTGTAATCTCTTGATTTTTTCCGTTATCTGTCTTGCTATTTACTTCCTTTCTGCTGCTTTTCTGAAACCTCTCTCTTTGAGTTTCGACAATCAGACATTCGGACTTGTACTTTTTTCCTGCCTCAGTGTGGCGATAATGTCTCCTTTTATTATAGGTATAATAAAGAACCGGGGCAAACAATCCTTTCTTATTCTTTCTCTTTGGGCAACAAACCATAACAATCGTTACTTTCTGACTGCAATGATAGCGATAAGATACATGTTTGCACTCGTTTTCCTTTTCCTTACGATAAAACTCTATTGGAATATACCGGCCTTCGTCATTGCAATCCTTGCTTTGGTGGTTTTCGGCTTCATTTTCCAAAACAAAAGCCTCCAAAAGCATTATTGGAAATTGGAAACCCGTTTCGTGAAGAACTTCAATCAGCGACAAATAGAAAGTCGCCTGCAAAACGGAGACTCTTCTGTGGAACACATGCAGGAATTGGATAATATTCATTGGATAGATAAGCATTTATACGTAACCGGCTATCTTGTGCAGAGCGGAGGTGTGGTGGTGAACAAACCGCTCAAAGAATTGAATTTGCGAAAGGTTTATGATATAATAGTGATAGCGGTCATAAGAGACGGCAGGCAGACTGATTTTCCCGACGGAAATTTCAAGCCGGAGGCGAATGATGTCCTTATAGCCATAGGACAGATACAGAATCTCAAAGATGCACAAATTGCATACAAAGGAATAGATCTCGATTATGATAAGGTGGTGAACCTGCATGAGTTTTCCATTTCTCAGCAAAAGGATAATAACAGCACAATCAAGTGCAGGACTTTTGTGATAGAGGAAAACTCTCCATGGATAGACCACAGTCTTAACGAAGCTCGCTTGAATAATAAAATGAATTGCATAGTGGTGGGAATGGAACGTGATGATATGCCGATAGCCAACCCTTCTTCAGATATGAAATTCAAAAAGGACGATATGGTATGGGTGTTGGGTGATGACAAATCGCTCAATGAACTGCTCAAAACAGACTTTTTCGCATAAGATGGCAGAAAACGACAAAACCGTTGAAGCAGTATTCCAAGCCCAAAGGCAATCCGTGCGACAGGAGCTTTCTTTACCGTATTCCATACGGCGTGAGAATCTCGTCAAACTGCGACGACTGATAAAGCAAAGGGAGCGGGATATAAACCAAGCACTATTCGATGACCTGCATAAAAGCCCTGCGGAGTGTTATCTGACAGAAACAGGCGTTGTTCTTTCGGAAATACGTTTTGCTTTGAAGCATTTGCGAAGCTGGATACGCAAGAAAAGAGTGCCGACTCCCATTTACCTTATGCCTTCTGCTTCTTACATATTGCCTCAGGCTTTGGGAACGGTGCTGATAATCTCTCCGTGGAATTATCCCTTTCAACTTGCTCTTTCGCCCTTGCTCGGAGCCGTCGCTGCCGGTAACAGAGTACTTCTGAACCCTTCTCCGCAAAGTCCGCATACTGCTTCTCTTCTGCAAAGTCTGATAAACGACAACTTTCCCGAAAATGAAATACATTGTTTCGACGGAGAAATATCCACTACTGACACTCTCTTGAAATTAAAGCCGGATTATCTGTTTTTCACCGGCTCTCCTGCCACGGCTCGCGGTATTATGTCCCAAGTTTCTTCCAATCTCATACCGGCTACTCTCGAACTCGGAGGCAAATCGCCTGTTATAGTGGATAAGGACGCCGATTGCGAGACTGCCGCCAAGCGTATAGCTTTCGGAAAGTTCATGAACTGCGGGCAAACCTGTGTGGCACCGGATTATCTCTTCATACACCGTTCGTTGAAAGAGGCTTTCATTAAATCTTTCCGCCGATTTGTTGAAAAGGAATACGGACAAAATCCTTTGGAATCACCTTTCTATGGCAGAATAATAAACAAACATCATTTCCGGCGTGCGAAAAAACTCGTGGAAGGACAGAATATAATCTTCGGAGGTGAGCTTAGGGAAGAGGAAAACTACATTGCTCCTACGCTTGTGGAGTTGCAGAGTCTTGATAACAGTCTTATGCAGGAAGAAATCTTTGCTCCCCTTCTGCCGATGATTGTCTTTGACGAAATAAATGAAGCTGTAGATTACATACTTTCGCAAGAAAGACCGCTCGCTCTTTATTACTTCGGAACGGAAAACCGCAACATCATTGACAGGCTACCATTCGGCGGAGGCTGTATCAACGATACTCTCATGCACATAGTCTCTCCGTATATGCCTTTCGGAGGCGTGGGGAACAGTGGCATGGGAGCTTATCACGGAAAGGCTTCTTTCGATACTTTTACCCACTATAAATCAATTCTTCAATCGCCTCGCCGTTTCGATTTTGCCTTCAAATACCCGCCTTATACCGATACCGTTCTCCGTATCTTCAAACGCCTGCTTCGATAAAGCATTTTAAATTGCAACGTTTCTTATTACACAGAGCAGCCTTTGATGTCGGAGATGCCAAAAGAAAAAGGGGTCGCAAACCCAAGGAATTCGACCCCGAAAAGTACCGCAACATAAAGCAGTACGAACAATACAATATGCAGTAAATCTCTTTTTATTAACTCTTTCTTTTGTTTCGTTTTCCGTTTTGCAAAGTTCGGTTGAAACAAAGGTCTGCACAATACCCGAAAATGGGTATTTTACGGAATGCGTTCGACAATCCTCTTTTATATATGTATCGATACACGGTATGAAATAAAACTTGCGGGGAAACGTTCCATACAATGCCAAGAGCGTGAAAAAGAGAGAAACAGATGAAAGAGCAGTTGCAAGAAAAGAAACGGGTGATGGTGCTGACGCAACCCTTATGGAATAATTACGGTTGCCTTTTGCAGGCTTATGCTTTGCAAATAACTATTAAGCGTTTGGGATTTGATGTGTTTACAGACCGTCATGAGAGGCATTTTCCTTCATTCGCCGGGAATGCAAAGGACGATTTGAAACGCTTTGTTGCTCATTTCCTCTTGCAAAGAAAGAGTGTGAAATTATTCCCATACCGTTTTAATTCCGAAATTTGGCAAAAAGTGTCTGCGAATACGCAGAAGTTCGTCGATGAAAGGCTGTCAACGGTGGATTTCTTCGATGAAAAAGGAAGACCGAAAGAGACCGCCGGCAGGTGGGATTGCTTTGTGTTCGGTTCCGATCAGATTTGGCGGGATTCTTATGGCAGAGTGGAGACTTATTTCGGCGATTTCTTGGAGGGAAAAGGGGTGAAGAAGATTGCGTACGCTGCTTCTTTCGGTTTGGAAAGCTGGCAATTCACGCCCGAAAGGACGAAACGTTTGTTCGATTTGGCTCGTTCCTTCTCCGGAATAGGGGTTCGTGAGGAGGATATGGCGGATTTGATGCACAAGAACTTCTCTTCCGTTGCGGGCAAAGAGGCAGATAAGTTGGAAATCACTCATGTGGCAGACCCTACTTTGCTTTTGACAGCCGAGGATTACCGTTTGTTGGCCGAGGATTGGAGGAAAGAGTGCGAGAGTTCGGGCAGTCAGGCAGCGGAAACGCTTTTTCAAAAGAAAGGAAAGGGTATTTTGGCTGTGTATGTGCTGGATTGGACGAATGAAAAGAGGCGTATGATGGAAAGGATTTGCGGTTACATGAACCTGCAAGCCGTATTTCTTAATCCCGAAAGACGTTTGGGCATTGAAACACGGCGTTTTGAGGGCGAAAAATCGGTGTTCCGAAGTGTTGAAAGCTGGCTTTCGCTTATGCAAAGTGCAGATTTCGTTTTAACGGATTCCTATCACGGAACAATATTCTCCCTTCTTTTCGGACGTAAGTTCGCTTTGGTGATGAACAGCGGTCGGGGCATTTCTCGTTTTCGCACTTTGGACGATTTGTTCGACTTATCTCCTTATGTGATTTCTCATGAGGAGGATTTGAAAAAGCTCTTTGCATTCTCCGAAAGAGACGAAGTCTCCTTCCAAAACTCCCTTACAAAGATACGTAATCATTCTTTGGATTTTCTGAAACAACATCTTGCTGAATGAGAAAGAGTATGGACGCAGCTAAAACAATGGATATTTCGGTTGTCATACCACTATATAATAAGGAAAACAGCATTCGGACGGCAGTGGAAGCAGTTTTAAGGCAGACTTATGCCGTCAGGGAGCTTATCATAGTCGATGACGGTTCGACGGACGGGAGCGCCGATATGGTGAATAAGATTATCAAAGAACGCTTTTGGCATGGCGATGACAGAATAAGACTGATTTCACAAGCCAATTCAGGCGTTTCATTGGCACGAAACACAGGTATCAGGAACGCAAAGTGCGAATGGGTGGCATTCTTGGACGCAGACGATATTTGGAAGGACAATCATATAGAACAAATTGCCCGTTTGCATGAAGCATTTCCGCAGGCTTCCGTTCTCTCTACGGACTATAAAATTGTGTCTTCGGCAGAAGTGCAAAATTCAAACGCCGATTCGGAAAAACGAAAGGCCGAAAGAATTTTTTCAAACGCCGATTCATTTTCTTCAAAGGGCGTTTCATTG
>URCX01000058.1 GCA_900546465.1 uncultured Bacteroidota bacterium
ATCGTCAGCGATCTTCAAGGCAGAATAATCCAAACGGAGGATTTGCAAGCAGGCAGCGAGACATACGAACTCAATACAAGCAACTACGCAAGCGGAGTATATTACATACGTATCCTATGCGGTAATAACATAAACACGCAAAAACTGATAGTCGAATAAGTGACAACCGGTAAACACTTCAAAGGGAGCCACTCGGCTCCCTTTTTTTATTGTGAAACGCCGATTCGTTATGATTGAATCGCCCTAAGAATTTCTCAAAACGGCGTTTCAGAAAATTAAAACGCCGTTTTAAGAACTGCTTGATAAACAGGAGTTTCAATTATAGGTAATTATATTGTCAGGTTTGGCGGGTAAGTAGATTATACGGGTAAAGAATGCAACATTCTTTACCCGTATAATCATATTAGAAGTCTTTGAAGAATGGTTTCAAGAGGGTGTTGCAAATGTTTTGTGCTTTGTAGTGTTCTGAAAAAAACAATTATCGACCTTTTTGCCGAGATGAAAATTTGCTCTGTTTGAAAAACTTCGGTATTTTTGCAGTCTGTTTTTATAGAGGCGGCAATATGAGATACAACTTCAAAAATCCACGTTTCAAATGGATTTTCCTGATAATCGGCTTTACGATAGTGATGATGTTCTTTATCGAAATCAATAAAATCATTACGCAATTACGGAAAGAGGAGCAAGTAAAGATAGAGTTGTGGGCCAATGCTGTAAGTCGGAAAGCCAAATTCGTCGAACATACGGAGAAATTCTTCAATACCGTTGCCGAAGAAGAAAGAATAAAGTTGCAACAGTTCATAGACGCTCACAAAATCATTCTTTCCCAACCCTTGGATGCAGAGTTGAATTTCTTCTATGATTTCATCGTAAACAACAAAACCATACCTGTAATCATAACAGATGAATTCAATAATATACAACTGTCTCAGAATATAGAGATACCCAAAAGGCAAAAGGTGTTGGTAGGAAGTCTTTTGAAGAAATTCTCACAAAATCCTCCTTTTGAATACACCGTAAGCGGCATGAAGTTCAAACTATATTACTGCGAAAGTACCGTATATACCAATTTGAAGGAGACTCTCACCTATTTCACAAACAACTTTCTCAATGAACTGGTGAATAATTCGGTATTCATTCCTGTTATAATAACGGACAGCACAAGAACTCATATAATAGCTTCCGGCAATATAGAAGATTGGCAAATCGATGAGGAGCATTTGTCGGAGACAATCAAAGAAATGGAAGAAGAGAACGGTGCATTGATTATAAATCTTCCGGAACGTCCGAATGCCAAAATCTTTTATAAGCGTTCCAAATTCATTACAGCTCTCCAATACTACCCAATCGTATATGTAGTGGTAACTGCTTTCTTTGTCTTTCTTATGTTCAGATTATTCCGTGCAATGAAGAAAAACGAAGAAAACATGCTTTGGATAGGAATGAACAAAGAGACGGCTCATCAACTCGGCACACCTATTTCTGCTCTTATGGCATGGGTGGAATATCTGCGTTTGCAACCGGAGAATGAGAGCATTTGTAACGAAATAGTCAAAGATATAAACCGTTTGGAAATGATTACAAAGCGTTTTTCCCAAATAGGTACCAATCCCGAGCTTGTGAAGCAGGACGTAATACCTATAATAAAGAATGCAATGGCATATCTCTCCTCTCGAAGTTCCAAGAAAATAACATACAATATAAATCTGCCGCAAAATGAAGCAGTCATGCTTCCTGTTAACCGCTGTCTTTTGGAATGGACATTGGAAAACCTCTCAAAGAATGCCATAGATGCAATGAGTGGTATAGGGACTCTTTCTCTTGAATTGACACAAGACGCAAAACGAATCTATATAGATTTGGAGGATACCGGCAAAGGCATGTCAAGAAAGCAATTCAAAAAAATATTCGAGCCGGGATTTACGACCAAGAAAAGGGGTTGGGGAATGGGATTGTCTCTGGCAAGGCGAATAATAGAAGAGTATCATCACGGAAAAATATTTGTCAAACAATCCGTTCTCGGAAAGGGAACGACTTTCCGCATTATTCTGAAAAAATAACTCTGATATGTCAGGCATTTACGTCCATATACCCTACTGTACGCAAAAGTGCATTTATTGCGATTTTTATTCCGTTCCTACACGCAAAAGCAAGAGAAACTACCTTCTTGCCCTTGTAAAAGAAATGCAGAACAGGAAACACTATCTCGCAGATTCCGTGAAAACGCTTTACTTAGGAGGCGGAACTCCGAGCAATCTTGATTTGGAGGAAATGCAGTTCATTGTTGAGAATTTGAGAAATAATTTCGATTTGTCGCAATGTGAGGAAATGACACTTGAAGCCAATCCGGAGCATCTCAATGCCGAATATATTTCATTCCTTCGCAAATTAGGCTTTAATCGTATCAGTATAGGAATTCAGAGTTTTGATGATGCGGACTTGCGAACTCTTTGCCGTAAACATAATTCCGAACAAGCAATCTCGGCAATCCGAACAGCCCGAGAGCAAGGATTTGAAAATATATCGCTTGATTTGATATTCAATCTTCCCTCTCAGACTTTGGAAAAATGGAAAAAAAATCTTGATACAGCTCTTTCGCTTTCTCCGGAACATCTTTCGTGTTATTGTCTGACGATAGAAGAGGGCACCATATTGCATAAAATGATACAAAAAGGATTGATTGACATGCCTGATGAAGAAACAGGATTGCAGCAATTCGATTTCACCATGCAGCAACTCGCCTCGGCAGGCTATGAACACTATGAAGTCTCCAACTATTGCAAACCTGCTTATCGCTCCAAGCATAATACAGCCTATTGGCAGGGTGTGGAGTATTTGGGTCTTGGAGCCTCTGCACACTCTTTCGATATTCGCAGTCGTTCATGGAACCCTGCCGACATAAATGCCTATATCTATAATGTAGAACACGGAATTGCTCCGGAAACGGAACTGTTAAGTCCCAAGGATTGCTATAACGAATATATAATGCTTTCCTTGAGAACTGCCGAAGACGTCAGTCCCGAATACATAAAAAGACACTTTCCTCAATTTTTCGTCCATTACGAAAGTCAATCGAAGAAAGTGTCATCTCTCATGCCACAAAAATGGCAGTTTGTCAACAGTATTGCACTCGAACTGATGATTTGAATCAGTCTTCCAAATAATACGTTATCGTACTCACAACTCTGCACACCTTTATATAAGGCGTGGTTTCGTCAACGTTCGTTATATCTATCTGCCCCTGCCAAGCAGTTTTCATTTTTCCCAACTTGCTTTCCGCATCTTTTGCAAACTGCTCTCCGGCTTTCTTTGCACTCTGCATGCTCTCCGTTATCAATTTCGGCTTTATGGAGTTGATGTCGGAAATCTCGTAATTCGCATTTGCCCAATAGCTGTCTATTATAACGCCTTTCTCATATAAAGCACCTAAGTTGCTTTCCAATTCCCGTACCTTGTCAACCCGTTTACTCCTTACGGTAATTCTTCTATTGCCCGTGTATCTGTAAACAGCATCTTTGTAATCGTTCTCATTCATTGAAAGACTTCCGGTAAGGATTTCCTCGTTCGTAAAGCCCATATCGGTCAGAAATTCCTTCACCAAAGCCGTTTTCGTTTTTGACTCCGCAGTTATCTCCGAAAGACTGTTCCCTTTAAGAGAATAACTTATGGACATACTCGCCTTATCTGCCTTAACCTCTATTTCCGCTTTGCCTTTAACCGTTACAACCCTTTCTCCCATTGAGACTTTCTTTAATCCATTATATGCAAAAATGCCGAGGAGAAATGCGGCAACAACAATGGAAAGACCTATAAGCAAAACAACAGTTCTGTTCTTGCATGATTTGTTTTCATTTTCCATAATACAATTCGTTTTTAGAATAAATACTCTGTTTAATGTCGCAAAGGTAAGCAAAACTCTGAGAAAATCACAAACTTTTCTGCCACTAAAATCACTTTATAGCAATATTATTTCTTTACACCACAGAACAAAAGCAATGATTGCAAGTTTATTTTGTATCTTTGCAAGCGGTTTCTCCTGAGAATGTGCTTTCGAGACCATTTGATGCAGGCAACCATATCACAGAAAACAAAATCAATAAATCTAATCCAAAAGCGAGACTGATGGAAAAGAGAATAGGCACTATAAGCATAGTCATAAGAGAAAGAAAAATTGCGGAAAAGGTCAACAAACTTATTTCCGACTATGGTGATTACGTCCTTGCACGACAAGGACTGCCCTTTCCCGACAGAGATCTCTTCATTATAACTCTAATTGTGGAAGCTCCCATGGATAAAATCAATGCCTTGACAGGCTCGCTCGGACGATTGGAACATACAGAAGTGAAGTCCATATTGTCAAAAATAAAAATCGCATAATCATGAATTTGGAAGAGAGAAACAAAAATTT
The DNA here is from genome assembly GCA_900546465.1 of uncultured Bacteroidota bacterium. Taxonomy (GTDB): domain Bacteria; phylum Bacteroidota; class Bacteroidia; order Bacteroidales; family P3; genus Onthomorpha. The sequence goes on from URCX01000058.1 coordinate 4,409, forward strand.
CATCGACAGAGACAAACTCTATACTTTGATTGAAGGCAAAGTACCTTCAAACTCCGAAATCGATGAAATATTAAACAAAGCCTTGAAATTAAAAGGACTTGAACTCAAAGACGTGGCAACACTGTTAAGAGTGGAAGACGAAAATGCCATACACAGAATAATGGAATGTGCAAAAACAGTAAAGGAAGCCATTTACGGCAAACGTCTTGTGCTTTTTGCCCCTATATACACAGGCAATGTCTGCATGAACAACTGCCTCTACTGTTCCTTCCGTAAGGACAACAAACTAATAAAGCGTAAAATCCTTAGCATGGAAGAAATTGCCGAAGAGACTTCTGCCCTTTTGAAGCAGGGACATAAACGAGCCTTGCTGATATGTGGCGAAAACAACAAAAACGGCACCGATTACATGGTAGAAGCCATAAGAACGACTTACGGAGTTCGCGAACGCGGCGGCAAGGATTATATCAGACGTATCAATGTCGAACTCGCCCCTATGGAAGTAGGAGATTTTGCACGCCTGAAAGCCGAAAAAATAGGAACATACGTTTGCTTCCAAGAAACCTACGACGAACAAGAATACAAACTCTTCCACCCTGCAGGTACTCCAAAGGCGGATTACCTTTACAGATTAACCGTCATGGACAGAGCAATGGAGGGAGGAATAGACGATGTCGGCATAGGAGCCTTATTCGGACTGACAGACTACCGCTTTGAAGTCTTGGCATTGATGGAACACGCCTCACACTTGGAGCAATGCTACGGTTGCGGACCGCATACCGTATCAGTGCCGAGAATGGAACCTGCAATAGGAGCGCCGGCAGCTGAAAACGTTCCTAATCCGGTTGGAGATGAAGACTTCAAAAAAATAGTTGCAATCATAAGAATAGCACTACCATACACCGGTATTATTCTTTCCACACGCGAAAACGACAAAATGAGGAACGAATTGATAAAATACGGCGTCAGTCAAATCTCCGCCGCCAGCAAAACCAACCCGGGAAGCTATGCTCACGAAGAAGAAGGAACAGGAACGCAATTTTCCACAGGCGACCACCGCAGCATGGAAGAAGTCATCTCCTCATTGATAGACGCAGGATACATTCCATCATTCTGCACCGGTTGTTATCGTAAACACAGAGTAGGTGGCGACTTTATGGACTTGGCAAAGCCCGGATTGATAAAACAATACTGCCTGCCAAATGCAATGTTCACCTTTACCGAATACTTGGAAGACTTTGCAAGCGAGGATACAAGACGCAAAGGAAAAGAACTTATCCGAAGCATGTTTGCCGAAATGGATAAGAAAGAATTGCTATCCAAAGTACAAGACAACCTCTGCCGCATAGAAAAAGGCGAAAGAGACATTTTCTTCTAATAAATCTCATACGAGAACGAGGAAAAAATTGTTGGAACTATCAGAGGAAAGGGTATAAGGGAGAGGATTGGAGGTAAGTAAATGAAAATGAGAGGGATTTGCGGTATATCTCTATGGTTTGCATAGAGGGGAAAAGTGCAGAAGATGTGGATTTATGCAGAAGTTCCGTTACCAAATCGTTAGTCCATTCCTTGAATGGTAATGAAGAGGTAAGATGAAGGTAATTGACAGAAGAGTATTCGGTAACTCATCTTTCTCGCGTTACGGCGCTTATGCTCTGTGTTACAATGTTTTGCGTAGCTGAGAACGCTTCGGTAACGGGTAACTTTGCCCATAAAACAGAAGCGTATGCAAACAGACAAAATGAAGGTTTTGCTCTACCTGAAAAAGAGCGGATTGGACAAGTCGGGGCAAGCTCCGATAATGGGGCGGATAACCTACGGGCGAACCATCGCCCAATTCAGTTGTAAGCTCTCGTGCGACCCGAAGTTATGGAATGCTCGTGAGAGCAGACTCAATGGCAAAAGCCGTGAAGCAGTGGCAACGAATGGCAAGTTGGAACGCTTGCTTCTCTCGGTACAGTCGGCTTATAGAGTTCTTTGTGAGCGAGGGGTTGTCTTTACAGCAACAGACATCAAAGAGCAGTTCCAAGGAAGTATGCAAACTCAAATCACATTTTTGGAACGATACGACCGAATGGTTAAAGATATGGAACAAAAGGTAGGCATCGAAATAAAGGCTACGACTATGAGTAGTTACTATACTATCCGTAAACATTTGCAAGTCTTTATTGGAGAGAAGTACCACACGACAGACATTTCTTTCGGACAGATGGAGGAAGATTTCTTGGAATGCTTGCAACATTATTCTGTTGGAAAGCTGGGACATTCGCAAGGTTATTATCGTAAGATGGCTTTGGCAGTGAAGAAAGTCTGCCGTTTGGCGTATCGGGAAGGACTGACAGAGCGACAACTGTTTGCTCACATACAGATTGAACGAGGAGAGAACAAACAACCTCGTGCCTTGGATAGGGCTTCATTGGATAAGTTGCAGAGCTTGACTTTTGAGCCCTATGAAGTGGACTTGGAAACCGCCCGTAATCTCTTTCTCTTTTCTTGCTTTACGGGCGTAGCCTATTGTGATATGGTAGCCCTTAATCAAGAACACCTCTTTACGGATGATGAGGGAGCAATGTGGCTGAAGTTCCGCAGACAAAAAAACGATACGCTTTGCCGTGTGAAACTCCTATCCGAAGCGGTTCGTATGATAGAGAGGTATCAATCGGAGGAGCGCAACACTCTTTTTGCGCCTATTGCTTATTCAGCTTATCTCGTTCAGCTCAAAGCCCTGCAACTTCGAGCGGGTATCTCCATTCCCCTTTCGGCACACGTTGGTCGCCATACTTTTGCAACCTTGATAACCTTGGAACGTGGTGTTCCCATCGAAACGGTAAGCCGAATGCTGGGACATAGTAGCATCCAAACGACCGAGCGATACGCCACGTCACCCCGAAGAAGCTCTTCGATGAGTTCGAGCGATTTCTCTCTTTCACCGAAGATTTACAACTCTCTTTGTGACCATTCAAGAAAATGCCCTCAAAAGCACCTAAGCTTTTCCGAGAAAGCAATAAAGCTTTTGCCTGAAAGCTTAAGAGCTTTGGGAGATAAAGTTATTACCATTCATACAGCAGACGAAAAGATTATGCGCAGTACATTCAAAATCCTATTCTATATCAATAAGAACAAGACTAAAGCAGACGGCACAACGGCAATCCTTTGCCGTATCACCATTGATGGAGCAAATATTGTGATAACCACAGGCGAAAGCATCAAGCCCCACGAGTGGAGCGTGAAGCGAGGGGAAACAACGGACAAGAAGACCAATCGACGCCTGCAAACCTTTCGGGAGGAAATCGAACAAGGGTACAGTATATTGCTCTACAAATATGGAGCAGTGAGTGCCGAGCTTCTGAAGAACCATTTGCAAGGCATCGGGAGAACTCCGACAAGACTTCTTGCCCTTAGTGCAGACGAACTCAAAGCCCAGCGAGAAAGCAAGAGCGAGGGAACGTATAGCAACAATCGAAGTTCCGACAGACAACTAAACTCCTTTGTGCGAAGTCGTGGCGAGGAGGAAATTCCCCTAACGGCTCTTACCATTGGGTTCTTTGATGATTATCGTTTTCACCTGAAGAAGGAGGGCTACGCCCCAGCAACGATAAACAGGCATTTGTGCTGGTTGAGCCGATTGATGTATCGAGCCGTCAGTCAGGGAACGATACGTTTCAATCCGTTTGAGAGGGCGATGTGGCAAAGCTCTTGGCATTCCCGTTGCAGGATGAGGGGGCGGAACTGAGCCGAAGGATGTTTCTTTTCTCTGTCTTTACGGGTTTGGCATTTGCCGACTTGCGGAGTCTTCGAGCTTCACAAATCGAAACAAATAACGAGGGGAAGCGGTATATCCGCAAGGCGAGACAGAAAACGGAAGTGGAGAGTTTGATACCCCTGCATCCGATAGCAGAGCAGATACTTTCACTTTATGATAAAGAGAATAGCAAAGGAGATTACAAGATATTCCCTGATACGATGAGCAAGGGGAAACTACTTACCCATCTTAAAGCCGTGGGCTTGGCGTGTGGCATTCGTACTCCGCTGACCTACCACCCATCAAAGCATAGAGGATTTTATAAACATCAAATAATCAATAGATTATATTTTTTTTGTCAATAAAGGGAGGTAACGATAAGGAAACCAGCGAGCTTCTATACTCTACCTTGTTTTGCCATTTCAAAGAATCACTTTGTTTGTTGCAAAGATAATGGGATATAGCGAGAAAAAAGAATTTTCTTCAAATTATTTTCGGAAAGCCATCCGTTGAGGTGGCTTTTTGTTTCCCGTGTATTCTGTTTCTATGATAAATGCAGTCCCCTGAGACTGCGTTTTTTGTTTTCGCCCCGCTTCTCTGTCTGCACATCCTCCACTTATGCCCGTGTATCATGTCGGGATCGGTCGTTCGTTGTCAGCGGCAAAGGTAGTTCCGGGCTTTTACGGACAAAAAAGGTCGGGGCGGCAAGCCGTTTAGACGACAATCTCCACACTTCCATTTCATTGCAGGTAGTATTCTCGCCGTAAAACCTTGTTTGTCCTAAGCCCTACCTTTTTACGCCCCTGAAATGAAAACGACCGACCCGACGGAAAAACGCATAAAAAAATGTCGGATATGCGAGAAGCAGGGAAAAAGAAAAAGTTGAAACTCAAACTCCCTCACCTCTGAAATCCGCATAAAATCAAAAAAATCAGACAAGATGAAACTGAGATACAAAATATCAATTTGGGCGGTACTTGCACTTGCAGGCTCTCGCCTTTGTGGCGGAAGCGTCTGGCTTTGGCTGGCAGGGATATGTGCAGGAAAATTCCTCATTCGGTTACTCCTTACCATCGCTTTGGCAATCGCAGTGTACATTCTGACTTATGCCCTCATCATCGGGGGGAATACTTTGGTTACTCATTTCTTAAATACGCTCATATATGAAAAGAAGAAGCAAGACTACCACACAGCAATGCAAATAGGGAATGAGTTTAAATTTACTTCTAAAAACCAGTAAAAATGAACTTTATATCCGTGTTTCGTAATTTTTCTACGAAAATATGAATCACAGTTTGCTATCTTGAGATTTTATTTGTACCTTTGCACCGTGTAATAGATAAATTCAACGAATATGATAGCAGAATTCAACATTGAAAATTTTTTCTCAATAAAGTCTCCACAAAAAATAAGCTTTGAGCCTTCGTCAGATACTTTTATGTCTGACGAATATTCGTATGAAGTTAAGGATGGGATAAAGTTGCTAAAAGTAGGCATCATATATGGTGCTAACGCTTCCGGCAAAACCAACATCTTGAATGCTGTTGAATTTTTCAGGATGCTTGTGCTTAGGATGCCCAAAGACCGAAACGAGAAAACTGGGGTTGTTCCTTTCATGCTGGATGATATATCAAGGAATGAAAAGACTAAGATGTCAACGGTATTCTATATCGGTCAGTCGAAGTATATCCTTGCTTTTGAATTGGATGCAAAATATATCCATTCTGAGACGCTGATTGTTTATGATTCTATCCGACCTACCAAATTGTATAGCCGCAGTTATGATGCAGCAACAGATTCCACGACAATAGATTTCGGTGTAAATCTGAAAATGACAAAGAAAAGTCAAGATGTGATTTCTGGCAACACTATTAATAATTGCAGTGTGCTTGCTGCATTTGGTAAAAGTAATGTGGAGCGGACGAAACTAAATGATGTGTACGATTACTTTGCCAAACAAGTAAAAGAAGTGCTGGCACCGGGTATGTTGCTATCGGGTTATGTCAAATCACGATTGGACAAAGACGAATCGGGCGACTTGAAGAAGTTCATCCTAAACTTCCTGAAAGCCTCTGACTTTAACATAGAAGATGTTGCATTACACGAGGAGGAGGAATTGATTACCCCTGAACTAGAGCAACTGATTCAGAATGCCCCTATTGGTGATGAAGCAAAAGCCGACATGCTTAGAAAGGGAAAAATCACAAATACCGAATTGACATTCAAACATAAAGCTGGCGACAAACTTTATGACTTGTCGGAAGAATACGAATCCAACGGTACAATGAGGTTTTTGGGTATGGCCGTAATTTTGAATTTCTTGCTAAAGACCAATCGGTTTGTTCCTATTGATGAAGTTGAAACAAGCATCCATTACGAACTGCTGGCTTATTTTATAAAAGTCTTTTTAGCGAATAGTGAAGGAACATCGCAAATGCTGTTGACAACGCACGACATTAATCTTCTCAATGAGGATTTCATTCGCCGTGATACGATATGGTTTACTGACAAAGACGAATTGGGCGAAACTAAAATAGTGCGTTTGTCCTCTTTGGGGCTACATAAGAATCTCTCTCCATATAATGCCTATAAACAAGGTAAATTAGT
>URCX01000059.1 GCA_900546465.1 uncultured Bacteroidota bacterium
TCAAAATTTGCTAAAGCTGATGTTAACAAATTAAGATTTTTCCATGCATTTATAGTTAGCTTTTATATTTTAGTTGTATCTGCTGTAGTACAATGGTTAAATCAGATAATTTGGATTAATTTATTATCACTACCAAATTATCCAGAACTTGCAAGAGATTTCTTTTATTTGTTTAAACCATTTATCTTCCTTAATATCTTTTGTCGTAGGCTTCTTTTTGTTATCTCTTCTCTTCTTGTTTTTGCTGCTTACGATTTTCGTATCTTCGGTATCCTGAGTTACAGCACTGTTTTCGTCAGACGGACTGATGTTCTTGGCAAATGCCTCTTCGCCTCCCTCGGCAGCATTATCAATATCCGCTCCTATGTCACTCAACATGTCTGCATCCATCTCCACTCCCACTTCGGCAGGAGGCGGATCGGGGTAACGCAATCCGAGAACCAAAAGAAGAACCACCGCTAAACCATGAATAAATACAGTTGAGCCGATTCCTATCAATTTTCTCTTGGTATCATTATTATGGATGTCCATCATTTAACAGCTTCTGTGGCTAAAATCACTTTGTGTTTCTTTCCCTGTTGAGCATTAACCTTGTTGACTGCGTCTATAACGGTAACAACATATTGCACGGCAACGCTTGCATCGGAGTGGAGCTTGACCGTTCCATCGTCAACACCGTTGAGCAATGCTCCAATCACATTGGACAATTCTGCTTCACTCACCTCATTATTCTCAACAAAGAAATGATTGTTTTCATCTATCGAAACCGTAACATTTTGCTTCGCCATGGTCTGTCCACTCGTGCTTTTGGGCAAGAGTAACTTTATTGCGTTCGGACTTATCAGCGTTGAAGTAAGCATAAAGAATATCAACAAAAGAAAGACTAAGTCCGACATGGAAGCCGAATTGAAATTCGGATCGATTTTATTCCTTGTCTGTATCATAAAATCTCTATTGAGCAGGTTCGTGTAGCAAGTCCATAAACTCCATCGTCCTTGCTTCCAACATAAACACTATCTTATTTATCTTTCCGACCAATATGCTATAAAGGAAATTGGCAATAATTCCGACAATCAAACCTCCTACCGTGGTAACCATTGCTTCGTATATACCGCTTGAAAGGAGTTGTATATCGATATTGTTGCCTGCCGTACTCATATCGAAAAAGGCTTTCACCATACCGGTAACCGTTCCCAAGAAACCGAGCGATGGTCCCAATGCCGCTATGGTTCCAACCATGGAAACACCGTTTTCCAATCTTGCAACCTCCAATTTGCCAACGTTTTCTATCGCTTGGTTAATATCATTCAGCGGTCTGCCCAATCTTGACAGTCCTTTACCTATCATTCTGCCTATAGGACTGTCATTATTATTCGTTAATCTTTTTGCTCCTTGCAAATCGCCTTTGTGTATGCAGTCTTTGACGTTATCCATAAAGTTCACGTCTTCTTTGAGAGCCTTATTCAAAGCCAAGTATCTCTCAACAAAGATATACACTGCAACTATTGATACAATGGCAAGGACTATCATTATCCAACCTCCCTTTACTGCCAAAGAGAATACGTTCAATTTAGCTGTCGTTTCCGCCACCTGAGTTGCCACCTCTGCACCTGCTTGCTGTGCTTGCAAAAGTATGTTTGCTAACATTTGATAAAGTTTTTTGTTACTGTACTATGATTTTTTCTATTTGCTGTCCTATTTCTGTCTCCATGAGAATGAAGAACACGCCTTTTTTATCCTTAAAATCGAATGAAAGAGGCAATTCGTTATCTCTGTATATCACTCTGCCGTTACAGTCGCTGATTTCTATATTGCGAACATCCAAACCGTTATTCTCAAACTTTATTGCTCCGCTTGACGGATTCGGATATATATTTATGGATTTCACATTCACCTCTTCCAATCCCTGTTGTATAGTATTGAATGTAAATTCATTGCTCCAATTACTCATAAACTCGCCACAAACTGCCCGTACTTTCAATTTGTATTCTGTTTGAGGAGTTAAGCCTATCGGTGAAAACATCGGGCTTCCCTCTATTATCACTCCTGTTTCCGGCAGTGTCTCATTTGCTTTTCCAAATACCACTTCCCAAACCGTTTGACTCATACTGCCCGGAGTCCATTCTATCTTGGCAGAAGAATAGCCTGTTTCACTTATATGTATTCCGCTTACTGCCGCACAAGGTGGTGCAAGGGTCGTAAACGTCCTTATATCCGACCATTCGCTATACAAATCACCACACACCGCTCGAACAAAGACCGAATAAGAACGACCTCCCTCCAAATTACTAATCAAAATCGTTGTATCGTCTGTTCTAACCAAAGTTCCCTCTCCCGCAGTATGTCCTGCAAAACCATAATCAACCTCCCAATGAGCCTGTCCCAAAGCTTTCTCGAAATTTATCCTTGCTTCTGAAACTTCTACATCTGATATTGTAACTCCATAAGGAGGATTTCCACAAGCATGTTGGGTCATAAAACTAACCTGATTTGAATACACTGTATCATAAGTTACTCCGTATTTCACAACCACGTAAGAACGCACATAATATGTCGCTCCCGATAAAAGGTTTTCAACGTTTTTCGTCATTGTATAAGGTAAAGGCGATGCGGTTCCGCTAACCTTGACTTTATTATCGTAGTATGTGGGATTTTGATTAAGACCGTAACAAAAGCCTTTATCTGTTTGCAATGTGGCATCTCCTTTAGCTGTTATTTGTCCTGTGAACGTAGCATTCGTAAGACTTATTTCCGACACCATAGGGGCACTTAAAGTCGGTGGAACAACGGGAAGCGTCTGGAAACTGATGATATTGGAAGAGTAAACGGTATCTGCATTTGCACCTGTACCTTTCTTGACATACGCTCTCACATAATAAGTTGTAGAAGGTGCAAGATTAGTAACGTTTGCATAGAACTTACCCGTATTAGTACCCGAAACAGATTTCACCGTTCCGTTTCCCTTTGTCGGAACCGGATTTGTGGAGTACACAAATCCTTTTCCGTTAACCGTCCAGTTGCCTTTATCGACAAAATTACCCCATAATTTGACACCTAATGCCGTAATATTAACAGTACTGTCCATTGTAACCGTCGGATTCTGCCCAAAGACTCCGGTACAAAGGGCAAACATCACAATCAATATTGATAAATATCTCTTCATTTCTTTCATTGTTTTTATGTGTCAGCTTTGTAATCTTCTGAATACGCAGGTGCAAATATACGAAAAAAACAAATAGCACGAAAAAACGCATATACGTATTTGCAAAATATCACATCAATACAACAACTCCACGTCTTTTATATCCAAAGTCGAACCCGGGGCACCCCAAAACAAATCCCCGTAAGCACTTGCACTGAACAATCCTATTATATGGTCGGGATTCATTGTCGAAGGTGCATACTTATCCTGCATAAGCTGCTTATCATAATCCGTTCCGTTATAAGTAAAACGATAAAAGCTCACTTCACCTCTGACACCGCCTATTCTCATATAAGGCTTCTCCGCAATCATTGAAGCCTCAGGCTCTCCATATATAAACGGTATGGTCATGGAAACAAATCCGTCGGCACCAAGGGTATCCCCTATCCTCAACCATGCCGTTGCAACTCTGTAAAATATATTCGGGTCTTCATCTCTGTTTTGCAATATGAAATATATGTCGCATGAATCCTTATGCGGACGTTTTTCCCCATCGTTCTCATAAATCACCTTACCTTTACCGTCTTTCATGACAGCTCCCGGGAAGTATCTTATATTAAACCTCACGGCAGTAGGCCTGTATTCAAATCTCACACCGAGATTTACAAGTTTTCGAGGATTGGGATCACTGCCCACGACAGGCAAATGTCGGGCATCGAAGCAAAACTTACCTGTAAACAAAGCCCCTGTAACAATACCTGAGTTCACAAGATTGCCGGCAGGATAAGCCTTGGTTTCCATTCTCGCATATTCACTGTTTTCATTAGACGGTTGAGGATTAACAGAGAAGAAACCATTAAGTTTATTTGCCCTTGCCGCATGTTGCCAAGGCGAATACTTGCCTTGTTCTCCCGGAAAATACGCGTATTTCCCGCCTATACTTATAGCCGTTCCGTTTTCCTCCCTTGCTATTGTCCATTGCTTCATGTCGGAATACGCAAGTTGTTTGTTACTTTGAGCCTTGAATACCTCTATATACCATATCTTATTACTCTTACCGTCCTCCGCAATGACTTTCACCGTAACCGTCCTATTGAAATCCCTTATAGAAAAAATATCTCTTTCAAATTCTGCAAGAGGACTGAGATCTGCCCTCAATACTTTCAGATTGCTCAAATCATAATCCACAGGCATTTGAATCGATATATAACCTACGCCACCTCTGTCCTCGATATTACAGACAAGTTGTCCCTCTATTTCAAATGAGGTAATATTACAATTATCCGATTGCTTATAGTAATCATCTTCTATACAGGAAACAAAAAGCAGAACACTCAAAACAAAATACAAATACTTCTTCATGATTGCCGGTTATTTGTTGCGATTATCGAAAAAGAAAGAAAAACCGAAGTAAAGGTTGAAAGGATTTATCTTCAAGTCCAAGCAGAAATCCGTATCCTTGCCTTCTATTGTTCCGTCTTTCAATGTATTTTCATGAGAGAAAGAAAGGATTACAGGATTCAAAGCAAATTCAAAGGCAAGTTTATTTGTAAGAAAATACATCACTCCTGGAGAAAGCGCAAGGCTCACAGCATCTCCATTGCGGTGTATCTTATGAATTTTATCGCCCTGATTATAAACATCTCTCGTCAAACTGCTGTAATGGCAATAAGAAATATTACTCTCATTGAACACATAAAATCTTTCCGACTCCCCTATCGGAATAAAATTCTTAACACCCACCGCAGCCGTAAAAGAAGAGGAAGCGGTACTTGTGCTGTAATTCTCTGCACCTATAACAAAATCCAAAATCTTTGCTTCTATGACATTTTCCGAATCCGAAAAGCCATAAGCAAGTTTGCAGTTCAATGCGGTATAATCCCTGACGAACCAACTGCCTCCTAAAGCCAGATCACATTTGAGCTGCTTGGAGGTTTCTATATCGGCTATCGCCAGTAACATATCATTCTCCACATTACGTTTCTCCAATCCTAATCGGAAACCAAAGGAATATGCTCCTTCCGATAAGCAACTTCTCTTTCCAACCTCCTGTGCCGACACAGCTTTACAGCCTATCAAACAACATAATATCAATAAATATTTTCTTATCATCGCATTCAAAATTCGGCAATCGCTTCATCTTCTACCGGATAAAGTCATGCCATTATTCATTTCTTCTTTTTCAAAAATCCGGCAGGTTCATTGTTACCGTTGGTATCAATAACAACCAACCCAAAACAACCATTGCCAAAATGAACTTCCAAGAGAATTTCACCCATTTGGCATAGGGTATTCTCGCAAGTCCCAAAACTGCTATCAAAACTCCCGATGTAGGAGTTATAAGATTGGTAAAGCCGTCCCCTATATGGAATGCCGTTACTGCAGATTGAAGAGAAATTCCACTCATGCTCGCTATCTCGGAAAACATAGGCATCAACATCGCAGCCTTTGCCGTTCCGGAAGTGATAATTGCATTCAATACTGATTGGAAACCGTACATTATGCTCAATGCTCCTACTTTTCCGCTACCGGATATGCTTGTTGCAAGTGAGTTAAGGAAAGTATCTATTATTTTTCCGTCTTCCAAAATCACTATTATGCCGGAAGCCAAGCCGACAACCAAAGCAGCAGAAAGCATATCCTTTGCTCCGGCTATGAATAACTTTGCTATATCGCTTGCATTCTTGCCCAAAACCATTCCGCTGACTATTGCCATAGTAAAAAACAAAGCTGCGATTTGTTCAAATCCCCAATCAAATGCCATAACGCCTATGACAAGGTATGCTATTGTGAAAATCAATACGGATAAAGAGAACATCTGCATGGATTTCTTTATCATGAAATAACAGACTGCAGCAAACAAAAGAGTTGTTATTATAAGAGTAGGGCTTTTAGTCGTAATACAGAATATGATTTGAACAATCAATGTCGCAAAATAAGCAATCCAACATGTTTTAGAGGCTTTGACTGCTTCTATCTTTGAAGCCGATTCCTGATTATCTCTCCAAAATTTGTCCTCCTCGTACATTACGGACTTGCTTGGGTTCTTCTTCACTCTGTTTGCGTACCACAGCACAAAGATTATGCCTATGAATGTAATGATAAACCACATCACCACTCTGTATTCTATTCCCGAAAACATCTTTATGCCTGCTATATCTTGGGCTATGCCGAGCGTAAAAGGATTAAGCACACAACCTGCAAAGCCCAAGCCTGCCGCCAAAAAGCATAGGCATACGCCTGTTATGGAGTCGTATCCCATGGATATGGCAAGGGGAACGAATATGACCACAAAAGCTATTGTCTCCTCACTCATGCCGAATATTGCTCCGAAGAGCGAGAACATGACCATTATGCAGACTATTATCAGATTATTCACTCCTATGGCTTTGAAGAAACGGTATTTTTCCAATTTACCCGACTTGTTCAAAAAAGTTTGAACGCCCATATCTATCGCCTTTGTCTCGTTCAAAATCCAAAAGGCACCGCCTAATATAAGCAGAAAGGCTATTATACCGGGTGCTTTCTGAAATCCCTTGAAGAAAGCGGACATTATTTCCCATGTCAGGGGAGTTTGTTCCACATGAGTATAGGAACCGGGAATAATTTGATTGATTGTCTTACCGGATTCGGTGGTTATGCTTTCCCTTGCGAACTCTCCTGAGGGTACAAACCATGTTGCAAGGGCGGCGAGTACTATAAGAGAAAAAATAATGACGTAAGTGTGAGGTACTTTCTTGAACATATTATAGTTTTTTGTTTTGATGTTTCTTTTCTTCTGCTTTTCTCAAATGCGAAACGACGAAGCTCAACAACAGAAATAAGATTGCCATAAAGCAAGCAGCTCTGTATATATAATCTCCGTATTTGGTGTAAAATGTTATCTCCTTTTGCGGATAAAGCGTCTGCTTTATCACCGCTTCTTTCCAATATTCGGTTTGCTGCATACTCTCTCCCTTGGGAGAAACAAAGCATGAAATACCCGTATTTGCACTTCTTGCAATCGGTCTTCTGTTTTCTATTGCTCTCAACGAGGCAAAAGCCGCATGTTGACGATGTCCCGGGGAATTTTTCCACCAACCGTCGTTTGTTATAATGAATATCAGTTCCGCTCCCCTGCCGACAAGTTGAGATATATACCTGCCGTCCGTGGATTCATAGCAGATTGCCGTTGCCGTTTTAGGCTTTCCGTCAGAGGAAAAGACAATATATTCTTCGTCTGTGCCGAGAGTGCCGACAGTACCACCCAAATCCAAAGCCAAATCACCCAAGAAACCCAATACTGCTTTGAACGGCATTTTCTCGACAAAAGGAGTAAGAATGCTTTTGTGGCGAAGCTGACTGCATGGGCTGACAGTGTCGCGGTCTATCTTCACTGCAATATTGCAACTCTCGTAATAACGATTCGGGATATGACGATGCTTTCTTGCAGCCTTTGTAATGACACCTTCCGGAAGCATTCTGCGGCTTGACATTCCCGATATTATTTCCGCTTTGGGGTATTTGTTCTCGAAATTCCGCAGATAAACTATGCTCGGAGAAGCGTCCAAGTTTTCCTCCCAAGCATAATCTTGCAAACAACTCTCCGGACAGAGAATAAAATCCGTGTTTTCATCTGCCTTTTCAGCTGCCAAATCGATTACTATATCACAAACCTGACGCGGAGAATAATCGTACTGTTCTCCATAAGGGTCAAGATTAGGTTGAACGACAACAACATCTGTCTTCTCGCTCGTTTGCGGACTATATGTAAACCAACGCGTTAGCGAAACGGCGATTGGCAAAATTAAAACGGCGAAAGAAAAAATTAAAACGGCCTTTCGTGAAATTCTTTCGGCCTTTCGTTCCGTCGAAACCAAGAAACATTGCAGTAAACAAAAAAAAGAAATATTACAAAGCCAAATCCAAAGACTTCCACCTCCCACTCCGGTATATTCATACCATTGTATAAGATAAGGGAACTTGGCAAAACTATTACCCAAATTAAGCCATGGAAAATTGATATCCCAATGCAAATGCAGAAATTCAAAAGCCAAGAAGAAGATTGCGAAGAAGGCAAGTCCGCTTCTCCTGCCATGGGCGAAATGTTTCCTGCAATAATGTGCCGTTTGAAAGACAAGAGCCATCAAAGCCGCCTGTGCGAAAGGCAAAGCGATAGCCAAAGATGTGGAATAAGCAACCCAATATACCGTTGTCAGATTCCATAAAAGAAAAGGCAGGAAAGAGTATCCGAAAACAGCCCAAGAAGAGAAGATTTTTTCTTTTTCATGCTTGCAAATAAAGTCCTCCACCCACAAAAGAGGTACAAAAGCAAGCAACATGAGAGGAGCCAGAAGCATATCCCACCACGCAAGCGACAAAAGCACTCCCGACAAAAGAGCAAGAGCCGACAGTTTTACCTTACTCATGTTTCACAAAACCGTTTTTGCTCACAATGCAATCCATTGCCACATCGAAATCCTCGACAGGCACTTTGTCCACCAACTGAAAGTCGAAACAAATACCCATTTTCTTTGTCTTGGTAAGCGAAAGCAGTCTGTCGTAAAAACCTCTGCCCCTACCCATGCGGTGGAAACAAGAATCGAAAGCCACTCCGGGGATAATCATCAAATCAATCTTGGCATAATCTTCAAAAATCGCCCCAACAGGTTCCGCTATTCCGAATTGCTCACCGGCAAGCATGCTGTCAAGACCCTCAAAGCGTCTTAACACCAAATCATCGCCCACAACACAAGGCAAAAGTATGGTTTTGGTTTCGTACCACTTCAATATAAAGTCATGAGTCGAAACCTCATCATCCATAGACCAGTAAAGCAATACAATATTTGCCTCCTTAAACAAAGGACTTTCCTCTATGAATGAAAATATCTCCCTGCTTTGCGATAGTTTTTCCTCAGATGGGAAAACCTTTTTCTGCGCCCTGATTTTTTTTCGGAGCTCCTTTTTCTGTAATTTCAAATCCATACGACAGCAATAAGTCTAATAGCCGAATATATCTTCCAAAGTCAATTCCTTAACCTTGCCGAATTTCTTCAAAGCCTTCATATCTATCTGCTCTTTGCTTCCGAGAATGACATAAACCCTGCCTCGCTTTTGGAATTTCTCCTTACTGAACTGCTGTATCTGCTCCAAATTTATTCCTTGCAAAGAAGTATATAATTGTTGCAGACTGTTGTTTGCTCTTTCAAAGCGACGGTCATTAAGGAATGAAGAAATGATATTCTGTTTGCTTATTCTTTGAGTTCTCATCGAACTTAGAAGAGATTGCTTTGCCAAATCGAAATTGGCTTGTGCCAAAGGCATACTGTCCAACAAGGAATTAAATGCGTCAAATGCCTCTATCACCTTATCGTTTTGAGTTGCTATATGTGCCAAATTATAATTGCGGTCATTCTTATCGCTACCCGTGATATAGCGAGACATGGCTTGATAAGCCAAAGAACGTTTCTCCCTCATTTCTTGGAAGACTATACTGTTCATACTGCCTCCGAAATACTCGTTATACATAGCGGCAACAGCCCTCTCGCTTTCATTATATTTATCTTCCACTATGAACATTCTGCAATAGGATTGCTTTGCAGGATAATCGACAAAAAAGACTTCGTTTTTCTTTGTCGATTGCTTCTCGCTTGGTTTGGCTTTTGCCTCTTTCGTAAACTTATCTGCCATTTTATGATTTTGCTTCAAACAACTCAACAAAGCCTCCTCGGATAAGTCGCCGTAATATCTTATTTGTTCTTTATATGATTTCAAATCCTTGATTTGATTACACAAAACATCGGCGGATATTTTGTCGATTTCCTTATCGCTCAACAAAGTGCGGTGTGCAGTCTTTTCTCCGTACAAAGCGTAGGAAGCAAGAGCGGAAAAGCAACTTGCCTGTTTGCTTTTGGCATCTTGTCTGTCCTTCTTTATCTGATTTTTTATATCTTCCACCACTGCCGTATCCAAAACCGGATTGGTAAGAAGGTCGTCCACCACTTCCAAAGCTTCAAGCATATTATCGGTCAGACCTTCCATTGTAACCAAAGTTTCCTCTCCATTAGAGCTTATCCTGAAAAAAGTTGCAAGATTGAAGAGTTTTTCCTGCACTTGCTCCTGTGTAAGGAAAGGAGTGTGCAAATACTTCTGATAATAGCCCAAGAGTTGAAGATATTTGTTCTCCCAAGTACCTACGGCATAACGAAACGTAAGACTGTATCTTGAATTATCTTTGTTTTTCACGTACAATACCTCCGTACCCTTATCGGTTTTTTCTATACTCATGGCTTTGGAATAATCCGTAAACTCGGCTTGAATTGGCGAAACCTTTCTTGCTTTTATCTGCTTGAAGAAAGCAGACTCGGCATCACGATTGATTTGTATGGGGGTGATAGGCGGCTTCTCCACTTTCTCGACAGCGGCAGGCTCTCCCTGCACTTTCTTCACAACAACGTAGT
>URCX01000060.1 GCA_900546465.1 uncultured Bacteroidota bacterium
CAACTCTTCTTTATTCGGCAGATTGCTTTGCTCTATTTTCCTTTGAGCTTCTTCTGTGGCTTGCCGTAAATTGAGGAACTCCTCTGCATCGTATTCTTGTGCCACATTATTCTCCACCACCACTACATCGTTTTGTGTATTGCCGTCGGTGTTCTGCAAAATTCCTATTGCATATAATCGCTTTATGGTTTCCAATGCGAAATTCAGACTTTTGGAATCCAATTTTTCGGCATTTGCATTTTTGAACTCTTCCAAAGCCGAGTTCTCGAATGCTTTATCTTTCTTGAAAAACAGTTTTTTGTTTCGTTCAATCTCTTTTTCCTCTTGCTTGATTTCCTTGTCAGTCTTTTTTATGGCGAAATCCATTGGCGAAATCAGGTTTTCGTGTTTCCAAAACTGTCCTTTGGTAAATTCATATTTGAAAGAAGACTTTGTAGGAAAGGCAAAGACTATTATCAAAGCAGTCAATATAACCTGAAAACTGCGTTTGGCAATCAAAAGACCTTTATGTATTCGGGTGGATTTGTGTTTCATGATAGGGATATTTATTTTTCTCGTAATTTCTTGGTGAGAGCGGAACAGAAAATAAAGTCATTCAATTCTTGATTGTCGGTTGACAAAACGTTTTTGTTGCTTCCCCTCCACCAGAGTTTGCCTTGATTGATGAAATTTATCTCTTCGCCTATTTCCATCACTGAATTCATGTCGTGAGTGTTCACAACCGTGGTTATATTGTATTCATGAGTAATTTCCATTATCAGCTTGTCGATGACAATAGAGGTAAGAGGGTCAAGTCCGGAGTTCGGCTCATCGCAAAACAGGTATTTGGGCTGTGTTGCTATCGCTCTGGCTATGGCAACACGTTTTTGCATACCGCCGCTCAGTTCCGAAGGCATCAGTTTGTTGATACCGCTGAGATTGACACGCTCCAAACAAAAATCGACACGCTTCTTCATTGTCTTAAAATCTGATTTCTGGAACATTCTTATGGGAAACATTATGTTCTCTTCCACATTCATGGAGTCGAAAAGAGCTCCTCCTTGAAACAACATGCCTATGTCTTTTCGCAAATTCGCCTTTTCCTCCTTAGATAATATGCCAAAAATCTTGTCATCAAAGTGTATGTTACCTTCATCAGGCGAAAACAATCCGACAAGACACTTCATCAATACCGTTTTTCCGCTTCCGCTTTTTCCGATTATAAGGTTGCATTTTCCACGTTCAAATTCTGTTGAAACATTGTCTAACCTCTTTTTGCCGTTAAAGCATTTCGATACATTCTCTACCCTTATCATACCCTTACATGAATAAATTGGTTATCACCAAATCAAAAATCATTATCACTATGCTGCTTTGAACGACAGCTTTTGTGGATTGTACTCCCACTTCAACCGAGCCTCCTTTCAAGGTGTAACCTCTGTATGAAGCTATGGTTGAGATTATGATTGCGTTTACAAAGGTTTTGACTATGGCAAACACCATGTCTGTATTGCTATACTCCAATCGTAAACCCTCAACGTATGCATACATGGTCAGAGAACCCATCATAGCAGCACCCAAAGCCCCTCCCAATATTGCAATAAAGATACTCAGAATAATTAAGAGCGGAAAGAAAATCATCGATGCCACTATCTTAGGCAATATAAGGTAGGAGGGAGTGTTTACACCCATCACTTCAAGAGCGTCGATCTGCTCGCTGATTCTCTGCGAACCGAGTTCGGAGGCTATGCGGGAGGCACACTTTCCTGCCAAAATAAGAGATATTATGGTGGGAGAGAACTCTAACATTATGGCTTTTCGTGAAGCAAATCCATAAACCCAATCAGGATAAATAGGATTGTTCAAATTCAAAATCAACTGAATGATTACAGCCGCTCCTACGAAAACGGATATTATGGAAACAATCAATATGGAGTCCAATCCCAAGGCTTTCATCTCAAAAAGCATTTTTCGACGGAATACATGAGCGTTTTGAGGTCGGTGAAGAGCCTCTTTCATCAATATCAGATAGGCTCCGAATTCTTCAAGGAAGTTCTTTATTCTCTTCATTTAGTGTTCTCTTCTTTGTTTCCGTTTATTTCTATTTTCAATTCGGAATTTTCGTTCTCGGTGTTCAAATCCACGGTAATTTCTCCGCCCTTTTGTTGAGTGTTTTGCAGCAAAAGTTCGCTCAAAGGGTTCTCCACAAGGGATTGAATGCCTCGTCTGAGTGGTCTTGCACCGTATTTGCTATCCGTTGTGTTGGATATAATATGCTTTTTTGCGGCAAGACTTACGTTCAATGTGTAATTCAATTCCTGCAAACGCTTTGCCAAATTTGCAAATTCCAAATCCACTATTTGAATAAGCTCCTTATCGCCCAATGAATTGAAGAAGACGATTTCGTCTATTCGGTTCAGAAATTCCGGAGCAAAGGTTTTCTTCAAGTCCTTTTCTATAACATCTTGTTCCAACAAAGATATATTTTCCTGTCTTGTCGAAGTGGAGAAGCCTACGCCTACTCCGAAATCGTTCAAACGGCGTGAACCTACGTTGGAAGTCATTATTATTACGGTGTTTTTGAAGTCTGTTTTCCTGCCTGCCGAATCTGTCAGCTGTCCTTCATCGAGTATTTGCAATAATATGTTGAATACATCGGCATGAGCTTTCTCTATTTCATCGAAAAGCACTATGGAGTATGGGTGATTGCGTACTTTCTCGGTCAGTTGTCCGGCCTGTTCGTAGCCGACATACCCAGGAGGAGCTCCAATCAGTTTGGAAACGCTGTATTTCTCCATATATTCGCTCATATCCAAGCGTATCAGGTTTTCCTGTGAGTCGAACAGATATTCGGCAAGACGTTTAGCCAAAAGAGTTTTGCCGACACCTGTGGAGCCTATGAAGATAAAACTGCCGTTAGGGCGATTGGGATCTTTTAATCCTGTTCTTGCCCTTTTGACCGCCTGACATACTTTCTTGACAGCAGAGTTTTGTCCTATGACTTGCGAAGAGAGCAGCTGCTCCATGTCAAGCAGTTTCTTTTGTTCGCTTTGTCCTATTTTTTCTACGCTTATTCCACTTGCCTGAGAGATGATTGTCGCAATATCTTGTTCGTTTATCTCCTGTCGTGTTTCGGATAAAGAAGATTGAATTTTGTCAGTTTCTTCCTTGATACGCATTTGAAGGGCTTCTATCTTGTTTTTGATTTGCAAAGCCTTTTCAAACTCCTGTTTTACGGCAGCTTCGTGTTTTTCTTTCTTCGCTTCGTTCAATGCAATTTGCACTTGCTGCAATTCGACAGGTATTGCACTGCTGTGTATTCTTTTATTGGCACCTGCTTCGTCCATTATGTCTATTGCCTTGTCAGGAAGATTTCGTTCCGGCATATATCTGTCGGTAAGCATTACACAGGCTTTCAATGCTTCCTCACTGTAATGAACATTATGAAAGGTTTCGTATTTTTCTTTGATGTTATTGAGAATGGTAAGCGTCTCTTCAATGCTCGTGGGTTCTATCAATACTTTCTGAAACCTGCGTTCCAATGCTCCGTCTGCTTCTATGTATTTTCTGTATTCCTCTATCGAAGTTGCTCCTATGCACTGTATTTCTCCTCTTGCCAAGGCAGGTTTGAAGATGTTGGAGGCATCAAGCCCTCCTTCGGAGTTTCCTGCTCCTGCTATGGTATGTATTTCGTCTATAAAGAGGATTATGTCCTTGTTCTTTTCCAATTCGTTAATCAATCCTTTGATTCGCTCCTCGAACTGACCGCGATACTTTGTTCCTGCAACTACCAAAGCCAGGTCAAGAGTATAGATGATTTTATTCATCAGCGAATAAGGGATTTTTTTCTCTGCAATCCTGATAGCCAAGCCTTCTGCAATGCTGCTTTTACCTACGCCGGGTTCTCCTATGAGTATGGGATTGTTCTTTTTGCGGCGTGAGAGTATTCTGCAAATGCGTTCTATTTCCTTATCTCTGCCGACTACGGGGTCTAATTTGCCGTTTTCTGCAAGATAAGAGAGGTTTTTGCCGAAGTTATTCAATAAAGGAGTGCTTGTGTCCTTGTTCTCTTTGTCTGTATTGAAAGAAGGGTCGGATTGTATGTTAAGCGAAATGCCGAAAGGTTTGCTTTCTTTGTTCGGATTGTCCGATGAAAGGATGTTAAAGGAAAGTTCCGCTTTGTCCGATTGGCTTTCAAATAGTTTATAATCTATATCCTCGGCTTGTAAAAGCTTTGCGGACAGAGATTCTTTGCAGAATAAGATGGCTGCAAGCAAGTCTTCGCTATCCACTTCCTTTTTTCGTGATTTCAAACTCTCCAAATGGGAAATCTTGATTACTTTCTCTGCTTCTTCACTGAGAGTTATGTCGTCCTTTTCGGTTTTTAGGTCGAAATCATTGCCAAATTCCCTGAGTGCGTTCTCTATTTGGCTTTTCAATGCCTCGCAATCGCAATAACGACTTAGAAAAGCAAATGCTTTGCATTGTTTCAAACGTAAAATGGAAAGCAGAATATGCTCCACTTCTATGCAATCGGAGTTCAGCCTTATGGCTTCGCCCCGACTGTTCTTCAATATGTTTTCCGCATTTTGGCTTAACCTGAATTCCATATCTTTGTCGGCTTGATTTTATTCTTTCTTCTATACTCAAAAACGGACAAAGATAAAACTTTGTCCGTATGTAAACAAAAGCCTGTGCCTTTTTGTTTCAACAGGCTTTTGTTAATCTCCCTTGTTTTGCTATTTCATCAAAGCGTCCAAGTTGGTTACAATCAACTTTACGCTCATTGCAAGCAGTATTATGCCGAAGAACTTTCTCAAAATGTAAATTCCTCCTTTTCCAAGCAGTTTTTCCATAAGGTTGACCTTTTTCAGCACAAGATAAACAACAGCCATGTTGAGGGCTATTGCTACTATGACGTTTATTGCCGAACATTCGGCACGCAACGAGATACATGTGGTCAGAGAACCGGCTCCCGCAATAAGCGGAAAGACAAGAGGAACGATGGTCGAATTGCCTTCGGGAGAGTCGTTTTTGAAAATGGTTATGTTGAATGTCATTTCTATTGCAAGGGCAATAAGAATCACGGCTCCGGCTATGGCAAAGGACGGAATGTCCACATTGAAGAACTTCAACAATGCCTCACCCATGAAAAGGAATACCACCAACAAACCGAAAGCAAGCAATGATGCTTTGCCGGCATTGATTTTCCCTGCCTTCTCTTTAATGTCCAAGATTATGGGAATGGAACCCACGATGTCGATTACGGCAAACAAGACCATGAATGCCGTCAATACTTCTCTGAAATTGAAACTACCTAAACTCATATAAATAAATCTAAAAATGTAATGCCGTTTTCAGCAAATCCTTTCTTTATTTGCGAAACGTCATATTGCTTTCAATCATTGTTCAAAGTCCGAATTTATCTTTGATTATATCGATATAATCGGTTTTTTCCCATGGGAAAAATTCCACTTCTCGCATTTCTTCCCTGCCGTTTCGGCTAAGGACTATTTGTTTCTTGTAAGGCGTTCTGCCGAAATGGCCGTAGGTTGCAGTCGGAAGATAAATGGGATTTTTCAAACCGAACCTTTGTACGATGGAATAAGGTCTGAGGTCGAAAATATCCTTTATCTTTTTCGCAATATCGCCATCTGTCATTTTGTTTCCTTTATTATCCGTGGCTTTTGCCGTGCCGAAGGTATTCACATACACACCCACCGGTTCTGCAACGCCTATTGCATAAGCTATCTGCACCATGGCTTCGGAACAAAGCCCTGAGGCTACCATGTTTTTGGCAATATGTCTTGCCGCATAAGCCGCACTTCTATCTACCTTTGAAGCATCTTTTCCGGAAAAAGCCCCGCCGCCATGTGCAGCCCTGCCTCCGTAGGAGTCAACGATGATTTTTCTTCCCGTCAAGCCCGTATCACCATGAGGACCGCCTATTACGAATTTGCCGGTAGGGTTGACAAAGAGTTTGTATTCGTTATCGAATAATTTTCTCAACTCTTTTTTTTGCAGTTTTGCCACAACACGCGGAATAAGTATGCTTTTGACATCTTCCTTTATTCGTGCAAGCATTTTCTCCTCGGTGTCGAATTCATCGTGTTGGGTGGATATGACAATGGTATTTATGGCTCGCGGAGTGTTATCGTCATTATATTCCACGGTTACCTGACTTTTGGAGTCCGGTCTCAGGTATGGCATTAACTTTCCTTGTTTACGAATAAGTGAAAGCTCATAGACAAGCATGTGGGAAAGCTGTAAAGATAAGGGCATGAAATCCTCCGTGTCGTTGCAGGCATAACCGAACATCATACCTTGGTCTCCTGCTCCTTGTTCTTCCTCCTTTTTGCGTTCCACGCCCTGATTGATGTCAGGACTTTGCTCATGCAAGGAAGAAAGCACACCGCAGGAATTCGACTCGAACATATACTCTCCCTTTGTGTAGCCGGCATTCCTGATAACCTCTCTTGCCGTTTTTTGAATATCGACGTATGCAGCCGATTTGACCTCGCCGCTAAGCACAACCAAGCCGGTTGTAACCAAAGTCTCGCATGCAACCTTGGAATTTTCGTCTTGTTTTAGAAATTCGTCCAATATGGCGTCCGAAATTTGGTCTGCCACTTTATCGGGGTGTCCCTCCGATACCGATTCCGATGTAAAATAATAAGCCATCTTCTATCTGTTTTATTATTGTTGTAATCAAACGAAAAGGAAAGCAGATATTGATGTATCAGGTAAGAAAATGTTGTTTTTAGCATTTTTTCACGTGGTTGCAATCAATCCAAATCTTTCCACTTCTGCACTGCAAAGATACGACATTCTGCGTATCGGGCAATGGAAATGGTGAAATTTTATTACGAAAGGCTTGTCCCTTCTATGTTTTTCTTCATCGTAACTCTATATTGCACAGATTACTGTCGTTTTATTCGAGTTTTTTTATATGCTGCTTTTATTCCGGAAAACCAATATGGCAGGCAAGCAAATTCCGATTGCAGTTTCAATGTAATGGCGTTTTGAGAAGCAATCGTCAAACAAAAAATCGTATATTTGCAAGTTGAAATGGAAGATACAAGAAAGACAAATCGCTTACCGAAAGCGAGAATGACGTACGAGCAGGCTTTTACCATAAACGGTAATATGCCGCCGCAAGCAACGGATATAGAGGAATCCGTACTCGGAG
Source organism: uncultured Bacteroidota bacterium (assembly GCA_900546465.1). Classification (GTDB taxonomy): domain Bacteria; phylum Bacteroidota; class Bacteroidia; order Bacteroidales; family P3; genus Onthomorpha. The sequence goes on from URCX01000060.1 coordinate 7,169, forward strand.
CCTTGCTGTTGGATCAAGATGCTTTGAGTAATTCCATAGATATAATAAGGTCGGAGTATTTTTATCTGAATGAAAATGCCGAAATTTTCAAGGCAATAAGTTCTCTCTTTGCAGAGGGAAGTCCTGTCGATATTCTTACGGTATCGGAAAGGTTAAAGAAGAACGGAACTTTTGAGATAATCGGCGGCTATTCCAAATTGACTTCGCTTACCACCCGTATCACTTCGGCGGCACATATAGAATATCACGTGCGTTTGCTTTCGGAGAAATTCATACAAAGGGAATTGATACGTGTTTCAACGGAAACTCTGCGTGATTCGTATGATGAGACTAATGATGTGCTGGATTTATTGGACAAAACGGAGACAAAGTTCCTCGAAATAAATGACAGCAATTTCAATTCCGATATTGTAGGCATGGATATCTTGCTTCGGCAAACTATAAACGAAATAGAAAAGGTGCAATCTTCGGCAGACGATACTTCCGGTTTGCCAAGCGGTTTTCGGGAATTGGACAACAAAATAGGCGGATTTCAAAAGGGTACATTGATTATACTCGCTGCTCGCCCCGCAATGGGAAAGACGGCTTTGGCAATAACGATGGCGAGAAACATGGCCGTGGATTTCCATAAGCCTGTTGCGATATTTTCGTTGGAAATGACGGCAAGCGAGTTGACTTCGAGACTTATATCGGCAGAAGCAAGCATTGAGGGCAGAAGGTTCAAATCCCAAGGTAAGTTGGAGGAATGGGAAAAAACCATGATAAGAGAGAAAACCCAGTCTCTTGCAAATGCACCTATTTATATAGACGATAATCCGGGATTAAGCATATTTGAGTTGCGGGCAAAGTGCAGAAGATTGAAGCAGAAATACGATATACAAATGATATTCATCGATTACCTGCAACTCATGCAGGGAGGCGATGCAGCCAAGGGAGGCAACCGAGAACAGGAAATATCCTATATCTCTCGTCAGTTGAAAGCTCTGTCAAAGGAGTTGGGCATTCCGGTTCTGGCTCTTTCGCAGTTGTCTCGTGCCGTGGAAACCCGTGGAGGCAGTAAGAAGCCTGTGTTGAGCGATTTAAGAGAATCCGGAGCCATAGAGCAGGACGCAGATATTGTAATGTTCATATACCGTCCTGCTTATTACGGAATGCTTGAAGATGGCGACGATAAAGCAGCAGATGTCATCATAGCAAAGCACCGTGCCGGAGAAGTGGGAGAGGTAAGACTCAATTTCATTCCGAAATACGTAAGATTTGAGAACCGTATAGCTGACGGAAACGACTTCCCTATGGGAGAAACGCTTATAGGTTCGAGCATGAACAACAGCATTGCAGAAGATTCCTTGAGTAAATTCACTTATGATGAGGGCGAAAGTTCTTTCTAAAATTACATTCCTTGTATTATTGCTTATATGCCTGCGGAGCAATGCCGCCTATTTGGTGATTCCCATGGACGAAACACAGAAAAACCACCTCAAGGCTTACGGTCTGGCATATAAAGCTCTGACTATGGAGTATGAAGTGGATTGGATGTTGAACTACAAGGGCGGAGCCTTTTCCATGAAAGCAAGTGAAGAGATGGAGACGCTTTGTCGCCTGCGTGGAGTGAGTTGTTATATGGTCAGCGATGAACAATACGGAGGAATTGTAGCCGATATTGCTCAACCGGAAGTCAATCAAGACGTGGTCAAACTTCAAAAAGCCCCCAAGATTGCAGTGTATTCACCCAAGAATAAAATGCCGTGGGACGACGCTGTTACCTTAGTGCTGACATACGCAGAAATTCCCTATGACGTAGTCTATGATGAGGAGGTCTTGAACGGCGTTCTGCCTTTATATGATTGGCTTCACCTGCACCATGAGGACTTTACGGGGCAGTTCGGCAAATTTTGGGCATCGTATCGCAACCAACAATGGTACATAGACGACGTAAGAATGCAAAACGAAACTGCAAAAAAACTTGGATACGATAAAGTATCGCAGCTGAAATTGGCAGTAGTGAAAAAGATAAGGGACTTTGTTGCAGGCGGCGGCTTTATGTTTGCCATGTGTTCGGCTCCCGATTCTTTCGATATAGCTTTGGCAGCAGAGGGTGTGGACATTTGCGAAAGCATGTTCGACGGAGATGCCATGGATGCCGACGCACAAGCGAAATTAGACTATTCCAAATGCTTTGCCTTCACGGATTTTCATATCGTTACAGACCCTTACGCATACGAAATTTCGGATATAGACGTGCCTGTAAGCCGTTCGAGACGTTTCAACGAGAAGAATGATTTTTTTGTTCTCTTTGATTTTTCAGCCAAATGGGATTGGATACCGACAATGCTTACGCAAAATCACAGCAAAGTAATACATGGCTTCATGGGACAGACAACGGCATTCATGAAGAAGTTCGTAAAAACTAATGTCATTATACTTGGCGAAAACAAATCGGCAGATGAAGTCCGCTATATCCACGGTACGTATGGCAAAGGCACTTGGTCGTTTCTCGGAGGACATGACCCCGAAGATTACAGCCACTATGTAGGCGACCCTGTTACCGACTTGGACTTATACCCTAACTCCTGCGGCTATCGTTTAATACTTAACAATATTCTCTTTCCTGCTGCAAAGAAAGAAAAACGCAAGACCTGATATCATCATTGTACCAAAGTATAGGTTGAAATGAAAGTAAGGAAGCTAAAAGCCTTATGTGAACCTTGGAGATGCCCATCGAACTCGGAGGGAAAAAGCTAAAAGGGAAGTAATTGCCGCAATTTTTTCTCGGTGAGTATCAGAGAGAAAGGCGGAGATTTACAATATTTAACATGCAAAGACTTGACACGAGTGATGTTTTGGTTGTATCTTTGCAAAAATGGTTATAGGCTTGTTGTCAAGCCGGCAACCCCAAGTAAGAGGAGTTTTTCTCCTCTTATTTTTGGCAGCCATATAAATGAATATTTACTATTGTAGATAGGGGGAAACGTGGCGGAAGCCACCTTCTCCACCAGTCTGGCGAGGGGGAAGGTATCTTCAAATACGCAAAAGGCGATAGAAACTATCGCCTTTTTTTAATTCTTGCTTTTGGGGGATGAGATACAGTAAAAAACTTGTGATAGAGACGAAAAATAATTGCGAAAAAATTTGGTGGGTACGAAAAAAGGTTGTACCGTTTGCAAACGGACGAAAAGACTTGGTAACAGGTCTTTCGACCACCCTGACAAAAGGAGACAAACACAAGTTTGTCTCCTTTTGGTTTTATCTATATAAGATGTAGTCATCGTCTGACGTAATTATATGCACCGCTCTTAGTTATGGTTCAATTATTTCCGGCACTACGCTTGTGAATTGCTTCAAAATTATTATCTTTGCATCGCACAAATAAGAACATGACGGTGCATGAGATAATGAAGGGAAA
>URCX01000061.1 GCA_900546465.1 uncultured Bacteroidota bacterium
AGAGAATTTGCATTTTGCTTGTTTTTCTTGTTATTTGCGTTTGCTGTTCCGGCTCAAAATAATGAGCAGGAAGCGGGGGTGTATTCACCAAAGGACGCATTTTCGAACGCAAATGATACAAATTCGTCGTCGAAAAATGGAGTGGCAGATTTGTCTTCAAGAGAAAATGCAGGGACTTTAAGGCATTTGTTATTTGAACTTCATGAGCTTTTCGGCAATTCCGATTATGATGGCGTGATTACGGACAAATCCATACGGAAGCGGAGTTTCGAGGGTTCGTGGGCAGGATTGGAGTTCGGTTATTTGAATTTTGCAGACTTTGCAAGCGGGTTTGACAATGATTATAAGCTGTCCGGAGGTTGGCGGTTTTCGTGGAATATTGTGGATATTGAGGTTCCTTTCTCTTCACGTTGCGGTTTGGTTACGGGTGTAGGTTATCAGTCGAATGTATTTTTCGCTTCCGATGCCGGAGACTTTTCGAAGCGTATTTTTATCGACAAGACAAGCGGCGAAACTGACAGTTTGATGTTTATGGATGTGGAAAAATCGAAATTGATTGCAAGATATATTACTTTGCCTTTGCTGTTTGAATTTCAGACTTACGGTAAAGCATTTCGATTTGCGGCAGGTGCGGTGGTGGGTTGGAACTTTTATTCTCGCTTAAAGATTAAACGTTTTGATAAATACGGAGAAAATATTGTCAAATACAAGGACTCGGACAGGTTTACGATGAATGATTTCAAGGCAGAAGCCACCTTAAGGCTTGCTTACAGGTATTGGCAACTGTATTTCAACATGGCTTTGACGCCTTTGTTCGATACTTGTATTCATGACAGAATTTTTCCATACAGCGTAGGTATAAACATATCATTTTAAGGAATATGAAAAGAAGAATATCACTTTTATCGTTCGCTTTTGCCCTGTATTTTTCGGGCTATGCGACAGCACAAAACATCGGTTGCGGACTGAAAACTTTCATGTCTTCGCAATCTGAAACGAAAGCCAAGTCCCAAGGAAATTTATTTGCAGATCGTTTTTCTCTTTACACAATTGATAATGAAACATACGTTTCTCTCTTGGGTAAATTGAAACCTGAGGTAAAGGATTCGGACTTGCATATCGAGGGTTGCAAGTTCGGTTCACGCAGCGGGCGTATTGTCTGTCTCAAAGTGAAGACGGATTGTTTGGAAAGAGTAATCGAAAGCGGGCTTTTCGAGAAAATAGATGTGGCAAGGAAAGTTGGCGGAGTCGAATCTGACAAAGCTGCTATTGATGTGAACGCCGATTATGTTTGGCAGGGTGCAGAGGGTTTGCCTGCCGGTTATGACGGCAGCGGCGTGATAATAGGAATAGCCGATTGGGGTTTCGATTATACCCACCCGGTGTTTTACGATACTCTGATGGACGAATACAGAGTTATTGCGGCATGGGATCAATACAGAAGCGGCTTTGCTCCACCGGAGGGCTTTGATTACGGTGCTTATATAAGCGGTAAGGAAAACCTTTTGGCAGCCCAATCGGATACAAATAATATATATGACATCGGATACCATGGAACTCATGTCGGAGGCATTGCTGCCGGTGGCGGAGCGGGAATGAAGTATAAGGGAGTGGCGTATGGTGCAGAGCTTTTGTTCGCTACTTGGCTTATAGATGAGACAAATGTTCTTGATGTTTACTCGTGGATGAGAAATGAAGCCAAGCAGAGAGGTAAACGTTTGGTTATAAACAATAGTTGGGGAATATATCAGTTCGGAGCAATGGACGGCAGTTCCATGTTGGACGAATTTGTGGAGAATATGGCGAATGAAGACAGTGTTATATTTGTTGCAAGTGCGGGAAACAACGGGAACAGCTTGTTTCACATCAAATGTGATTTCAATAATGCGGATACATTGAGAAGCAAGTTTATGTTCGATTATCCGCAATCCTCTTCCGCACACTATTGGGGGCAAAGCATAAATATGCTTGGCGACAGCACCGAAGCATTCTCCGCAAGGGTGGAAATTTATTCCAATAAGGGGGAATTGATTTATAAAACCGATGATTTCAATACAGCAAATCCTACTACTGCATCGGGAGTGCATGTTTATAATGAAACGGATTCTGTTATTTTCAGACTCAGTTGCATAAGCGGCTCGTCTTCGTCTCGTCCTCAAATGGAGTGGGAAGTGAGACTTTCTAACCCTTACAACAACTGTAACGCAATATTGGTTGTTTCTTCCGAGAGAGGATATGTTCATGCGTGGAATTTGGCAAGCCTGACCACAGGTGTGGGAAATTGGGGATTGCCTTTTGTTTGGCAACAAGCGGGATTTGTCGGAGGCGATAACGAGTATTCGATAAGCGAACCTGCCATCGGCAAAGGCATGATAGCTGTTGCGGCACATGCAAGCGGAAGACGAAACAGTTCTTCCAATGCCGGTTTGGCAACATTTTCGAGCGGTGGACCTACTCTCTGTGAATATTTGAAGCCTGATGTCTCTGCACCCGGCGTAGGGGTGGTTAATGCTTTGTCTTCTTTCACAAATTCACAGGTATCGAGTGCAGCGTCTGTTGAGTTCGATTCAAAAACATACAATTTTGCCGCTTTGTCCGGTACGTCCATGTCTTCGCCTGTGGTAAGCGGCATTGTGGCATTGATGTTACAGGCAAACAATGCTCTGACAGCCTCACAGGTAAAAGAAATCCTTACTTCCACCACACGCCAAGACATGTTCACGGGAGAGCTTCCCAATGTTCAATGGGGATATGGCAAGGTTGACGCCTTGGCTGCCACAAAGAAAGCAATTCAAATGGTGGGATTGGAAAGCATAGAGGCAAAAGAGAATATAACAATAGCCCCTAATCCTGTCGGAAGTATATTATATATGTATAATATTCCGAATGATTGCGTCTTTGTCAGCGTATGCGACATCTACGGCAAAGAATTACTGCGTTCAAATGGTGGCAAAAGCAGTTTGAATGTGGCAAATCTTCCTTCGGGAGTTTATTTCCTCAGATTGCATTGCCAAAGTAATACATTGAATTTCAAATTTGTAAAATACTAACAGGATAAAGAACGTAAAATAATCGTCAATCATTACGCCGAAATCCGCCGAAAATGCCTAATTTTGGCGTTCCAAAAATAAGTACAAGTATTATAAACTAATCAAAGACAGATAGAATGAACATTCCTGCAAATGTAAAGTATTCGGACGACCACGAATGGTTGAGAATCGAAGGTGATGAAGCATATATCGGTATTTCCGATTACGCTCAACATGAATTGGGTGATATTGTCTTCGTTGATGTTGATACAGTCGGCGAAACAATAGAAAAGAACGAGACATTCGGTACAATAGAAGCTGTAAAGACTGTTTCCGATTTGATAATGCCTGTATCCGGAGAGGTATTGGAATTTAACGAAGCATTGGAAGAAAATGCTGCCGCAATCAATTCCGATCCATACGGTGAGGGTTGGATTATCAAAATCAGAATGACAGATCCGGCAGAGGCAGAAGCATTGAAAGATGCTGCCGCTTACTCTGCTTTTATAGGCTTATAAGGTTGATTAAGCATTGAAGCAGCTCGGGAACACAGCGTTTTTCGAGCTGCTTTTTTTGATTGTCATGAGAAAGAAGGCTATTTGTAAATTATTTTTCTACCTTTGGACTATAGCAATACTCGTTTTGTTGCTGCTTCCTCCCGGTTTCTTTTCCGGAAGTGCGAAAAGGATTTCTTCAATTCCTTATTCCGATAAGTTTGTTCACTTTATACTTTTCGGAGTCTTCTGTTTTTCTTTTTACTTATATGTTCGGAACCTATTGAATTTCGACAGGCGAAAGTTGATGCTGCTTTCTCTGTTTGTAACTGCTGCTTACGGATTGACAGGCGAGGTTTTGCAAATGCTGACCAACCAATGGTTGCAACGTACATTCAGTTGGACGGATTTTATTGCCGATGTGGCAGGAGCTTTGTTCGCATTGCTTATTCTTATCGCCGCAAAAGTGAAACCCGATATTTGATTCCGTTTCGTTTCTCGTACTCTCATAGTTCTTTATCGTACAAAAAATTGTATCTTTGCACGATTGATTGACAAAGGTTCTTGTTATGCATATATTTGCTTATGTCTTACTTTTCCTTTCCTCCGTTTTAAGCGGCTGTCTGTTGTTTTCTTTCAATGGCAAGTCCAAGACATTAAAATATATATCCGTTTTCGGAGGAGCTTTCCTTATGGCGGTTTGTTTCGTTCACCTTTTGCCGGAAGCCTTTGAGGCAGCCGAAACAGCCTGTCATACCGAGCTTGTGCCATGTGAGCATTCCATTGCACACAATCATACACACGAACACCGTAATCACTTTCCTTTGGGTGGTTTTGTGCTGTTGGGATTTATTCTTCAACTGCTGTTGGAACTTCTATCGAAAGGAGCGGAACACGGACATGTGCATAATGCCGGAGAAACTTCGATTCACGGTGATTACATCTCCGCCTTGATGATTCTTTGCGGTGTTTCCATACACGCTTTCTTGGAAGGTTTTGCTCTTATCTCCGACGGACTTGTCAATTACTCCCTTTTGGCAGGAGTAATCATACATAACATACCTATTTCCATGGTTGTGGTGAGCAGCTTCTTGAAGGCAGGTTGTTCAAAGTTTGTTTCAATTTGTTACCTCTCCGTTTTCGCCATCATGGGTGTGCTTGGCTCTGTTTCGGGCACCTCTTTGAGTTTTGTGCAACAGCATGGCAGCGAAATAATGTGCTTTGTTGTCGGAATACTTCTGCATGTCTCCATATCAACTTTGTTTGACAGTGGAGAAAGCCACCGATATAATTTCGTCAGATTTGCAATCGTTCTTTCAGCCTTTGCTCTTGCTTGCCTCCTACCTCACTAAATGAAATGCAAATTGCAATGAAATTATCCGTAATCATCGTAAACTATAACGTAAAGTACTTTCTCGAACATTGTCTGTACTCTGTACAAAATGCAATCAGGAATATAGATGCCGAAGTCTTCATTGTGGATAACAATTCCGTTGATGGTTCGGTGCAGATGTTGAAAAAGAAATTTCCTTTCTTCAATCTGATAGAGAATAAGGACAATGTAGGCTTTGCAAAAGCCAATAATCAGGCTATGCGATTGGCAAAGGGTGAATACATTCTTCTTTTGAATCCCGATACAGTTGTAGAGGAGGACACCTTTTCCAAATGTATAACTTTCATGGACACTCACCACGATTGCGGAGGCTTGGGCGTTAAGATGATTGACGGGCATGGCAAAATATTAAAGGAAAGCAAACGCGGCTTTCCCACTCCTTGGGCAAGTTTCTGCAAGATGAGCGGACTTACTTCCATCTTTCCACATTCCAAACGCTTTGCGCAATATTATATGGGACATCTTTCCTACGAAGAAACGCATGTTGTGGATATTCTTGCGGGGGCTTATATGATGATGAGGAAAGAATGTTTAGATAAGATAGGACTTTTAGATGAGGATTTCTTCATGTACGGCGAAGATATAGACCTCTCGTATCGCATAACTTTGGGCGGATACAAGAATTACTACTTTCCGGAAGCCAAAATCATACATTACAAAGGTGAAAGCACAAAGAAAGCATCTCTTAACTACGTTTACACTTTTTATAATGCCATGGCGATTTTCGCCAGTAAGCATTTGGACGGCAAACAGACCAAACTATATTCCTTAATCATAAAATTCGCAATATGGTTGCGGGCAACCCTCGGATTTATCAGCCGTATCCTGCCGGGAATAGCCAAAGTGCTTGTTGATTTTGCTGCCATTTATGCAGGCTTTTTCCTGCTTGAACGTTTCTGGGCTTTGCATTATTGGGGTGATATAGACTATTATCCCCCACATTACATGCTTTTCGCCGTGCCGATTTATATCTTGATTTTGCTTTTCTCCGTTTACCTTAACGGAGGCTACGTAAAGAAACTCCGCGTATCCAAAATAGTTTCCGGCGTCTTCTTCGGAATGATAGTGCTTTTGGTATTCTATTCTCTTTTGCCTTCGGAATTGAGATATTCGAGAGCTTTGATAGTATTGGGTTCCGTAATGAGTCTGTGCATACTGCTTTGCATACGTTTCATTCGCAATTTTATCAGCAAGGGCAGCTTTGCCATTGAAAAGCAATGGGCTTTGCGTTATGCCATAGTGGCAGAACTTCACGAGGCTGAACGAGTGGCAGCACTATTGCGAACAACAGAGAACCAACCTTCTTTTACAGCATTCATTGCAGTGGATAACAATACCGCAGATGAACGCTTTGTAGGCAATACTTCTCAAATAGAGGACATCATAAGGATATATTCGATAGATGAAGTTGTCTTTTGTTCCAAAAGTCTTTCGCAAATAAAAATCGGAGAACTGATGAGCCGCCTTTCCAAGACAAATGTACGCTTCACAATAGTCCCTCCGAGTGCAGACTTCATAATCGGCAGCAATACCATAAAAACCCCGACCGACCTTTATGTAGTTAATGTCAACAGCATAACAAGCGAAGACAACCGTAGGAAGAAACGCCTTTTGGACGTGGCTGTTGCCTTAATCATGTTGTTGTTTTACGTCTTTATTATATGGTTTGCAAAGAATAAAAGAGCGTTATTGAAGAACATATTCCTCGTTTTATTCAATCGAAAAACTTGGGTGGGATACAGCCTCGAAGAAGGAGTACAAACAGATAAACTTCCCAAGCTCAAACCTTCCGTTTTCACGGTTGCAAATATGTTTTCCGAAAAATCTCTCGATAAATCAGCTATCCATAAACTCAATCTGCTGTATGCAGGAAACTATTCCCCTTTGAACGACCTGCAAATAATTTGCAAATCCTTTTGACCCGTATTTGACATATGCCATTTTATGCTCAATAAAAAGGCGTTTGGAAAAGTCTTATGAAGATATGCAAATACGGATTTACTTCAAAGTTTATCCGAAATTGTTGATTATCTCTATCAATATGCTGCTGCCGACATGCAATCCGCGAAGTTCGCTTATGCTTCCCTCCCTTATGGCAAGTTGAAGGTAGTTAGTCGAACTGACCGTGAGTAAGACATCGTCCACACAACCATCGTCATCGGCATAAGCCTGTGAGAGCTTGGTAATTGCCTTTCTCTTGTCTATCATTATGCGAAAATCTCTTCCGGCAAGAGCCTTGGCGAACTCCTTGGCAGTAATATTCAGAAAGGCATTGCCGTAATCGTCAATATAAATGACCTCCGTCTTTATTCTATCATAGCTCACAATAGGGTAATTTCGCGGAATTTTGTTCTCGAAAGCATCTTTACTTATACCGAGAAAGTCAATTCTTCCTGCTTCTGCGATATTCTTTGCCACCTTTGCGAAGAGATCCAAAGCCTCAAAGGTATAATAATTCGATTCATTATAGAGATTGATTTGCACAATTTCCACCTCATCATTACCGAATACCATAGACGGCAAACCATTATCCGTACAGATATAATATTGTCCCTTATGCTTTACGGCTATGAAGAACTTACTCTTTGTGTTCTCCTTTTTGCATCCTTCCTCATAGCTGTTCACATCAATAATATGAATACTGCCTTCGGGAAACTCCATGCAGGCATTTCTGACAACAAAAGCTGCCGAAAGCAAGTCGTATTTCTTTATATTGTGAGTAATATCCACCACATTGACATCGGCAATAGTTGAATACAATCTGCCTTTGACCACTCCAATATAATGATCAACGCAACCCCAATCCGTAGTCAATGTAACAATCTGCATATTTGTTCGTTTTTGTTCCCAATCGAGTTGCAAAGTTAGCAATTAAATTGATAAACGAACTGCCTGATAAAACCAAAAACAGGTGTCTTTCCTCTCCTTTTCCTTATCTGAAACAATTTAAACGAAAATAAATCATCGTTCTGCAAGCCTCGAATAAGCCTGAAATCACAGTTCTGCAATCCGTTCGCAGGAACAACATTTCTGAAAACAGGAAAGCAAAAACAGTATAAGCACAAATGAAAATCACGATAAACCCTGTCCCCATCATCAATCACTTAATCGACAAAAACGAAATATGAGATTTGCAAATCAAATGTTTTTCAAGCCATTTTCCGAAACGCCGTTTCATGAAATTAAAACGGCGAAAGAATTTTTCCAAACGCCGTTTTACGAGAGGCGAATCGGCCTTTGGCTTTCGTGCATTCAGGCAGGTGTTTTTTTCGACTTCTTTCTTTGTATGGCAGGACGTTCGGAGGATGTCCGTGTATTGATATTTCGGCTTTGCGGATTGTGTTGATGAGAATAAGAAGCGGGCTTGGGTTGTCGATTGAAAATAATTTTTTAACTTTGCAAGCGGTATTCTTTCGGAGGAAATGATTTAAGCTAAGAAATATGATACTGATATCAGACGGTGGTGCGACTAAAACGGATTGGGCTCTTGTGGACGATAAGGGCGATATGGTATTCTTTTCGTCTCGAGGAATGAATCCGTATAATGTATCGACCGATACCATGCGTAAGGAGATTGAGGAGAGAATTGTTCCCAATGTTCCTGTCGATATGGTGGAGGCTATGTTTATTTATGCCTCGGGCTGTTCGGCAAAAGAGAAGCAAAGGGAGGTGATTGATTGGTTTGCTCCTTTTTTCCCGAATACAAGGATTGAGGTCGAGGGAGATTTATTAGGTGCGGCGAGGGCTTGTTGCGGCAAAAAAGCCGGAATGGCTGCCATATTGGGAACAGGTTCCAATTCCTGCCTTTATGACGGAGAACGGATTGTGGAAAACGTGCCGTCTCTTGGTTATGTACTTTGCGATGAGGGAGCGGGAACGAACATAGGCAAACTGTTGTTAAGGGATTATTTGCGAGGCAGGATGCCGAAAGAGGTTTCAGAGATGTTCGCTCAACGATATAAAGGAGAGGAAACAGACTTTCTGAACAGACTTTACAAGGGTGAGGCTCCTAATTACTATCTTGCTTCATTTGCAAGTTTTGCAATAGAAAATAAGACGAACCCTTATTGCAGGGAAGTGATATGTCGGGCGTTCAGAGACTTCTTTATGCAACAGATAAGCACATATTCCTCGTATAATAAGTATGTGCTGAATATCGTTGGTAGCATAGGCTCTTTGGCAGAGGAGGAATTGAGGCAGGTTGCAAAGGATTTCGAGGTGGAAATCGGCAAAGTGATAAAAGCTCCTTTGAAAGCCTTGGTACAATTCCACATAAATCAGAATGCTTGTGAACTTGGTGAAAATTAAAAGAAATATATAATGACTAAGATAGATGTTCTTCTCGGTTTACAATGGGGAGATGAAGGAAAAGGAAAGATAGTTGATGTTTTGACTCCGAGATACGATATAGTGGCGAGGTTTCAAGGCGGTCCTAATGCGGGACATACTTTGGAATTCGGCACAATCAAACACGTATTGCACATTATCCCTTCGGGTATATGCCATAAGGATAAGATAAATCTTATAGGCAACGGTGTGTTGGTGGAGCCTCTTATCTTGAAACAAGAGGTTGAGGCTTTGGAAAAGATGGGCTTTACTCCGAAAAAGAACCTTTATGTTTCAAAGAAAGCTCATTTGATATTGCCTACTCACAGAATGTCTGATGCTGCGAACGAAAAATCCAAAGGTTCTCAAAAGATAGGTTCTACGCTTAAAGGTATAGGACCTGCTTATACCGATAAGGTTGCAAGAACAGGTGTAAGAGTCGGCTCTATCTTTGAGGCAGACTTTCTTGAAAAGTATGAGAAAGCCCGCAACGCACATTTCGCTCAGATAAAAGCCTTGGGCTATGAGCCGAAAGACTTCAAAATAGATGGCGATGACTTTGAGGAATACGAGAAGAAGTGGTTTGCTTCATTGGATACGCTGAAACAACTCACCGTTATAGACAGTGAATACTTCTTGAACGAGGCTTTGAACAACGATAAGAAAATCCTTGCGGAAGGAGCTCAGGGTTCGTTGTTGGATATCGATTTCGGTTCATATCCTTTCGTTACTTCTTCCAATACCATTACCGCAGGAGTTTGCTCGGGTTTGGGTGTGGCTCCATCAAGGATAGGCAATGTGTTCGGAATTTGCAAGGCGTACTGCACAAGGGTCGGTAGCGGTCCTTTCCCTACAGAATTGTTTGATCAGGACGGAGAAAAAATGCGTCAAGAGGGCAGAGAATTCGGCGCAACCACCGGAAGAGCAAGACGTTGCGGCTGGTTGGATATTCCGGCTTTGAAATATGCCTGCATGCTTAACGGGGTTACTCACCTGATGTTGATGAAGATTGACGTATTGAACCAATTCGAGAACATCAAAATCTGCGAACAATACGAGATAAACGGCGAAAAGACGGAGCAGATACCCTATGACGTGAACGCAAAGATAAATCCTATATATTCAAACCACAAAGGCTGGTGCAAGGGTACGGAAGGAATGAAGTCTTTCAAAGAATTGCCGGAGGAAATGCAGAATTATGTTCATGAGATTGAGCAAAGAACAAATCTTCCGATTGCAATAATTTCGACATCTCCCAACAGAGACGACACTATAATAAGAGCAGAGTTATAAAATCAAAAAAGGTTGAATTACAT